>JADGOT010000120.1 GCA_017882805.1 Glaciihabitans sp.
CGGCGCTCTCGCTGGCCTTCGACAAGGCAATGACGGAGTCCGTGGGCAAACCGCTGGTCCTGTGGCAGATCCCGCTTGGTAACTCGTTGCAAAACAACACCCTGAACCACTACAAGGATGACAAGGTCGACTGGTTTTTCTCGCACATGGACCAGGTGGCGAACGCACACATCGCTGCGCTCCTGTTCGGTGCAGGGCAGGGCGAGCAGACATCCGTCGAGACAGACGGTGGCAACCTGATCGGCAAGACCATCGCCTACCGTGCGTCCGGGGGCGCCGCGCTCAAGTAGCGGCCGAACCCGGTATTGACCGGTGACGGCGAAATCGCTAGGTTTGATCAAACGATTGAGCAAACGATTGCGCGATCGTGGATAGCCGAAGGATCACACGGTGAGCATCGAGACCGATCGACCACTCGAGGGGATTCTCGTTCTCGACTTCAGCCAGTTTCTTGCTGGTCCGGTCGCGGCGATGCGACTCGCGGATCTCGGCGCCCGCGTCATCAAGATCGAGCGCCCCGGCGTCGGTGACATCGGCAGAACCCTCGCATTCGCGGGCAAATCTGCGGATGGCGACACCATCTCCTTTCACGCGATGAATCGCAACAAGGAGAGCGTTGCGGCCGATCTTAAGGATCCGGCCGACCTCGCGTGGGTCAAGCACCTCGTCACGAAGGCGGACGTGATCATCCAGAACTTTCGTCCCGGTGTGATGGAGCGCATCGGACTCGACTACGAGTCGGTGCGCGAGCTCAACCCCGCGATCGTCTACGCGAGCGCGACCGGCTACGGCGATACAGGCCCCTGGAAGGACCGTCCCGGCCAGGATCTCCTTGCCCAGTCGGTCTCCGGGATGCCCTGGCTCACCGGTTCCCGCGATGATGGTCCGGTGCCGGTAGGCCTCTCGATCGCTGACCACCTCATGAGCTGCCATATCGCGCAGGGAGTGACCGCTCTGCTGGTTCGCCGATTCCGAACCGGCTTAGGTGGTTACGTTCAAACCAGTTTGCTGGAGGCCATGCTCGACCTGCAGTTCGAGCTGCTGAGCACGCACCTCAACGATTCGGCCGTCACGGTTCGACGCGGCGGGGAGCACTCCGCCAACGCGTTCCTTTCGGCGCCATACGGCACGTATCCGACGAGCGACGGATACCTGGCGCTCGCGATGAACCCGGTTAACCGGATCGGTGAACTGCTCGGCATTGCCGAACTGGCCGCAATGACCGACCCCGCCGTGTGGTGGGAGAAGCAGGATGCGATTTCCGAGCTGCTCGCCGCCCACTTCGCGCTGCAGACCACCGACCACTGGCTGGCGATTCTCGATCCGGCGGATGTCTGGTGTGCGCCGGTGCTCACGCTCGAGCAGCTTGTCGCGCACGACGGGTTCGACGCGATCGCGATGACTCAGCAGATTCAGCGAGAGCCGGTAGGGGGCGCCGCGCCAATAACTCTAACCACGACACGGAGCCCCCTCCGGATCGATGGCGAACCACTCACGGGCTCGCGCCCGGCACCTCGACTCGGGCAGCACACCGAGGCAGTTCGCGCGGAGTTTGCCGCACCGGCAAGCGCGTCATCGTGACGACCGTCCTCCGCGGAATGACCTGGGAGCACGCTCGCGGCTACGGCAGTGTGGTGTCGGCGGCGAAGGCCTATCGAGCGATCCGACCGGAGATCGAGGTGCACTGGGAGTTCCGGTCGTTGCAGGCATTTGCCGATTTTCCCATCGACCAACTCGTCGACGAGTACGACCTCCTCGTGATCGATCACCCCCACGTTCCGCTCGCCGCCGAACAGGGGTTGTTCGCGCCGCTCGATGGTGTCGGCCACGATGACGAGCTCGCCCTGTTGGCGACGCAGTCCGTGGGACGCTCGCATGAGAGCTACCAGCATCAGGGGCACCAGTGGGGGCTGGCGACGGATGCCGCGGCACAGGTCGCCGCCTTCCGCCCCGACCTGATTTCCGAACCACCGCGCGACTGGCCATCCGTTCTCGAACTCGCTCGTGACGGCAGGGTGCTCTGGCCCGCAAAGCCGATCGACGCCTTCTCGAGCCTCGTCACCGTGTCGGCCAACGCCGGCGCGTTCCCCCTGAGCGGCGGCGGGCTCTTTCTGCCCGAACAGGATGCGTTCGCCGCTCTAGATCTACTGCACGAACTCGCGGCTCTGGTTCCGGCCGACAATCTCGGCTGGAATCCGATCCAGACGGCCGACGCTCTGGCCGAGGGCGACCGTTTCGCTTACTCGCCACTCCTGTTCGGGTACACCAATTACTCGCGTGCGGGCTTTCGCTCGAATCGGCTCCGGTACATCGACATCCCGAACGGGCCGCGCGGAGTATCCGGTTCCCTGCTCGGTGGCGCGGGGGTCGCCGTCTCTGCCCGGTCGCGCCTGCTGGAGCAGGCACGCGAACACGCGTTCTGGCTTGCCTCCGCGGCAGTTCAGCGAGGCGCCTACTTCGACGGCGGCGGACAACCCGGCAACGCCGTGGCCTGGGATGACGATCGCACCAACGCCGAAACGCTCGACTTCTTTCGCGGCACCCGGGCGACCCTCGAGGGCGCCTACCTGCGCCCGCGCACGGCGCAATACATTGAACTTCAGGATCGGCTTTCGCCGTTGGTCACGCAGACGCTTGCTGGCGAACTCACCGATGCGCAGTGCGTGGCGCGCATGAACGATCTGACCGAGTCATTGACGACAGGAATTTGATGCAGACAATTGACCGCTGGTATGAGGACTACAGCATCGGTGAGAGCCGCCGCTCGACGGGGCGAACCATCACCGAGGCAGACATCGTTCTGCACGCGGGTCAGACCGGCGACTTCTTTCCCCACCACATGGACGCGGAGTGGACGGCGACACAGCCGATCGGCCAGCGGATCGCACACGGAACGCTCATCCTGTCGATCGCCGTCGGGATGACCGCCGGGGACATTAACCCGCAAGCCATGAGCTACGGCTATGACCGCATCCGATTTATCAAGCCCGTCTTCATCGGCGACACGATTACCGTGACCGCTGAGATCACCGAGAAGGCCGATCACGCCAAGCAACCTGAGCGGTTCGGCTATGTGCACGAGTTGGTGACGGTGACCAACCAGCGCGGAGAAACCCCGCTCGTTCTGACGCACCTCTATCTCGTGAACAAACGCTTGCCCGCCTAGCGTGAAGCACCGCCATAAACTGAGCCCGTGTCCACGCTGAGCGATGTCGCGGCCCTCGCGGGCGTCTCGATTTCCGCCGTGTCGCGAGTGCTGAGCAATGCACCGAGCTCGCGGGTTAGCGGCGCAACCCGACAGCGCATTGAGGATGCGGCGCGCGAGCTGAACTATCATCCGAATTTCGCGGCCCGCGCACTGAAGTTCTCTCGCACCAACGTCGTCGCCCTGGTCGTGCCAGACCTGACCAACGCAATCTTCACCGAGCTCATGCGCGGCGTCGAAGAGGCGGCCGCCGATCTCGGCTACATGGTTCTGCTTGCGCGAGCAGAGAGTATGCAACCGGCCGCCGCGACCATGGCGAAGCTCGTCGGTGAGGGCAGGGTTGACGGCGTGCTCGTCCAGGTGGGTGACAACACGACCTCGGAGGACCTCGCCGGAATTCTCGACGGTCGCGTTCCCGCTGTGCTGATCAACTCGACGCGCGATGACCACGTTGGGTCAGTAATACTG
Source organism: Glaciihabitans sp. (assembly GCA_017882805.1). GTDB lineage: Bacteria > Actinomycetota > Actinomycetes > Actinomycetales > Microbacteriaceae > Galbitalea. The sequence continues at coordinate 3,674 of JADGOT010000120.1, forward strand.
CCGGACGAAGCGGGTGTCGCTGTCGCAGTGAGGCACTTGGTCGAGCTTGGTCACACCAGTATCGGACTCGTGAATGGCCTACCGACGAGCGACAGCGCTTCCCGACGCAGCGTCGGCTTCGAGCGGGCGATGACTGCGGCTGGGCTTCGGATCAACCCGGCCTTTGTCACGTCCTTCGGCTACGACCCGCAACAGGGCCGTGCAGCCATGCGGACGCTTAGTGCACTCGCAGAGCGGCCCACAGCGCTTGTGGTGGCGAACGTTAACGCGGCGCTCGGCCTGTTGGTCGAGGCGCGGACCCTGGGCATTGCGGTTCCCGATGATCTGTCGATCGTCGCTATCCACGACGCCTGGACCGCGGCGAATGCCTGGCCACCGCTCACAACCGTGCGGATGCCGCTGTACGAGCTGGGCAAGATATCGATGGCCGCGATCTTTGACCGGATTCGGTCGGAGGCGATCGATGACGTCGTGGTTACCGATCCCGAGCCCGAGCTGGTTCTTCGAGAGTCCACTGCCCGTCGATAGGACATTTATCGACACATTCAACCGACCAATTGACGGTCATTGAGCCATTTCGGCAGCAAGTTCGCCATAATTCACCAAATACATCTAATGTTTGGCCTATGCTTACGTGACAGCAGAGGGCCATAAGCGATGGTCAAGCGATGAATGGGGATAGTGCAATGCGGACTCGCGCAACGCGGCGCGGTCTCCGGCTGACGGAACTCGGTCTGGGGGCTGCACAGTTTGGCAACCTCTACCGCGAGACGACGGATGAGCAGGCCGCGAGCGCGGTCGCAGCAGCTTGGGATGCGGGCATCCGCTACTTCGACACGGCCCCGCACTACGGTCTTGGCCTCTCCGAACAGCGACTGGGCACACTTCTCTCGGCGTATCCACGCGGCGAATATCTCGTGTCGACCAAGGTCGGTCGAATTCTGGTCGACAGCCCGGAACTCGCGGGCAGGCAGGATGACGAAGGATTCGTCGTACCCGCCGCCAAGCGCCGCGTCTGGGACTTCAGCCGCGACGGAATCCTTCGCTCCATCGACGCGAGCCTGACCCGAACCGGCCTCGACTCGCTCGACATCGTCTACCTGCACGATCCCGACGACCATCTCGAACAGGCGCTCGGCGAGGGCATTCAGGCGCTCATCGAACTACGCGATCAGGGCGTAGTAAAGGCAGTGGGTGCGGGGATGAAACAGTCCGAGGCACTCGCCGCTCTGATCCGTACCGCCGACGTCGACCTGGTCATGCTCGCCGGCCGCTACACACTCCTCGAGCAGGGTGCGGCGGAAGACCTGCTACCACTCGCCCTCGAGCGTGGCGTTGGAGTCGTGATCGCGGGCGTGTACAACACCGGCCTCCTCAGTTCGGCGCGGCCGTCGGCGGGAGCCAAATACGAGTATGAAGACGCTCCGGGCGAGCTCATCACGCGCGCGAACGAGATTGCAGACGTCTGTGAGCGGCATGGCGTCTCGCTACCGGCTGCGGCACTGGCGTTCCCGCTTCTGCATCCCGCTGTCGTGTCCGTCGTTGTCGGTGTTCGCGACGCCGCGCAGCTGAATAGCAACGTCGAGCGCTACGAAACCCCCATTCCCACCGCCCTCTGGACGGAACTGCGATCGCAAAACCTGCTGCCCGATTCGACCCACCACAACGCCTGACGGGACCTCCAACCGATGCCAACGATCACCGCCGTAACCAGCCACGATGTGCGCTTTCCGACATCGCTCACGGCTGACGGCTCCGACGCGATGAACAAGGATGGCGACTACTCCGCCGCCTATGTCGTCATCCACACCGACGACCCCGCGCTCAAGGGATACGGATTCACGTTCACGATCGGACGGGGCAACGACCTGTGCGTCGAGGCGGCCCGCCAGCGCGGCATCCCACTCGTTGGACGATCGGTTGAGGCATCCGTCGCCGATCTTGGTTCAATCTATCGTGAGCTCAACAGCGACTCACAGCTGCGCTGGCTCGGTCCGGAGAAGGGTGTCGAGCACCTCGCGCTCGCCGCGGTCATGAACGCAATGTGGGATCTCGCCGCCCGCGTTGCGGGCAAGCCGCTGTGGAGACTTCTGGCCGAGATGACGCCCGAGCAGCTCGTGGATGCCGCCGATCTGAAGTACCTGTCGGACGCGATTACTCGCGACGAGGCACTCGCAATCCTCACCGAGCTGGCACCGACGCGCGAGGCGCGCATCGCTGAACTCACCACCTCGGGTTACCCCTGCTACACGACGAGTGCCGGATGGCTCGGGTACAGCGACGAGAAGCTTCGTCGACTACTGCAAGAGGCGGTCGACGAGGGCTATCAACACGTGAAGCTGAAAGTGGGGGCGAATCGCGAGGAGGACATCCGTCGACTCGGAATTGCCCGCGATGTGATCGGACCAGACGCGAAGCTCATGATCGACGCGAACCAGGTCTGGGATGTGCCCGAGGCCATTGACTGGATCGGCGACCTTGCGCAGTTCAACCCGCACTGGGTCGAAGAGCCAACTAGCCCGGATGACGTGCTCGGGCACGCGGCCATCCGCAGGGCGATCGCGCCGATTGGCGTTGCTACGGGCGAGCACGGGATGAACCGGGTGCTGTTCAAGCAGATGTTCCAGGCCGAAGCGATCGACTTCTGTCAGCTCGACTCGGCCCGACTCGGCAGCATCAACGAGATCCTCAGCGTCTACTTAATGGCGAAGAAGTTCGGAATTCCGGTGTGCCCGCACGCGGGTGGAGTCGGGCTTTGCGAACTCGTACAGCACCTGTCGATCTTCGACTATGTGGCGGTCTCTGGCTCTCTCGAGAATCGCGTCACCGAATACGTCGACCATCTGCACGAGCACTTTGTCGACCCGTGCATCGTGAAAAACGGCGCGTACGTGCTGCCGACCGAACCGGGCTATAGCGCCCAGATGTTCGACGAGTCCGTTGCCGAATACACCTACCCGACCGGAAGCTACTGGTCTTCGTCGATCACCGGCTGATCCTGCACGTAGTCCTCGACTACTAGCAGGTGGTGGCCCATGAGAAGTCGAGCCCGGTCTGGGTGATGGGCTTGCAGGGCACCGAGGATGGCCACGTGCTCGGCGTGCGAGGCGACGACCTGGCCATGGTTGTGCAGCCCGAGCCACAGTCGTGCGCGCTGGGTGCGGTTGGCGAGTGCGTCAATCAACGCGGAGAGCGCAGAGTTGTTGGCGCCCTGCGCGATCACGTGGTGAAACGCGATGTCCGCTTCCATGATCGCCTCGTGGTCGAGGTTGTCGCCGACGAGGATCAGCGGGGAAACGTTCGCCATGATCGCGGCCGCCTCGGCCAGCTGCGCGTCTGTGATGTACAGAGCCGCGCGCGCGGCCGCCTCGGACTCGAGAATTCTGCGAACCGTGTGCAGGTCGTGTCGGTGCTCCGGCGCCTGCAGGTCGACCATGAATCCCATGGGTGCGAGCAGAAGGCTCGAGTCGAGCGAGGTCACATACGTGCCGTCTCCCTGGCGGGTCTCAAGAACGCCCATGATGCACAGGGCCCGGACTCCCTCGCGAAGCGAGCCGCGGGAGACGCCGAGCGAGACGGCGAGGTCCTTCTCGATCGGCAGGCGAGCGCCTGGGCCGAGCGCGCCCGTGGTGATCATGTGCTTGATTCCTTGCAGCACGACGTCCGTCTGCGACAGGCTGTTTGCTGATGGCGCGGGGCTGTCTGTCTGGGTCGCGGCCGAAGTCATGGCGTCATTCTATGTCGCAAGGCTTTTCAGGGCGTAAACGTTGCTTCGTACAAATTCATCTGATCTATATTGCCTCAAGCGCAGATTATGGGCGAATTTGCGATATTGTTAGCTAAAACATCTGATGTAACCCACTCAAAGACGAGGCCCACTATGTCACCCGACTTCACCGCACTCGATACCGCGCTGCGAGTCGCGAGTGTTCGGCCCGTGCTTTTGTCTGCCACCTATCCACCCGGCGAAGAACTCACCTGGGTCGGCGGCACGATCTGGTCTTGGGATGCGGCCCTGGTCGAGGTAACCCTGAGCGACGGAACGACCGGTTTGGGTGAAGCGGGTGCGGGGATCATGGCCGCTCAGGCCGTGCCCGGAATCGTGACGGCCTTCGCGCCGTACCTTGTTGGCGCCAACTTCGCCCATCCACTCGAGGTTGCCGACCACCTTCGCGCGTACACGGCCTTTTGGTCTCGGGGCGGCATCCTGAACGGCGTTGCCGGTGCCATCGAAGTCGCCTGTCTCGACGCGGTCGGCAAACGCGCGGGCGTGCCAGCCTCTGAACTACTCGGTGGGCGCAAGCGCGACTCGATCGAAACGTACGCGAGCGGCGGGCTCGGCACGACCTTTGACGAGATCACAGCGTGGATGTTCGCGCAGGTCGAAGCGGGATTCGGCACTGTCAAGTTTCGGGCGATGAAAGACCCGGACACGACCATCGAACTCCTGAATCACGTCACCGCGCAGCTGCCCGCAGGAACCCAGTTCGTGCTCGACGCTGTGCAGGGATGCGCCTCGGCGCCGTGGGCTGTCGACGACGCGATACGAGTCGGTCAGGCGGTCGCGGCCAAGGGTGCGCGCTGGTACGAGGAGCCGTGCTTCGCGAACGACCTCGCCGGGTACGCCCGAGTCAGGGCCGCGGTCGACGTTCCCGTCTCCGGCGTGGAGTCCAATGGGACCGTTCGCGAGTTCGCCGAACTGATCGCGGCGGGGGGCATCGATCTCGCACAGCCGGATGTGACCTTCGTGGGCGGCCCGCGCGCATTCTCCGAGGTGGCCAGGCTCGCGAGCGATGCCGGTCTCGAGTGCGTCCCGCATGTCTGGGGGAGCGGCGTGACGTTTGCCGCAAACCTGCACACCGTGCTCGCCGAGCCTCATGTCGAGCTCTTCGAGTACTGCACCCTGCCTAACCCGCTTCGAGACGCGCTCCTGGTGGAACCGGTGGGCTTCGAGAACGGGCGGCTTCGAGCCCCGACCGCGCCCGGACTCGGGGTCGCGCTCACACTGGAATTGGAGAAGAAGTACGCCTTCGTCGCCGGCGGTGGTCATGTCATCCGCTAGGCGAGCAAGATTCGTGCCGCTGGCAGGGGATGAACGCCTCACCACGGCGATCCTGAGCGACTCACTGGATGCCGTAGGCCTTCGCGATCAGGTGCTTCAGTTTCGCCTCGCGCCGCTGGTCGCCGGATCGCGAATCTTCGGACGGGCATGGACGGTCGCTTTCGAGCCCTCGTCCGAGGACAATCCGGTCGACCCCTATGGACCGGCTATCGACTACATTTCCGCGATCGGAGCGGGAGAGATCGCGGTCATTGCAACCGACGAGAGCAACGAATCGGCGTTTTGGGGCGAGCTCTTTAGTGCGGCGGCTCTCGGCGCCGGTGCGGTGGGCGTCGTAACGGATGGCAACCTCAGAGACACCGACAAAATTGTCGGCCTTGGATTCCCCGCGTTCGCACTCTCCCGCCGGCCGATCGACTACCGGATGCGGATGCGAGTCGTCGGAGTCGGCCATCCCGTTGTCATCGGCGGCGTCTCGATTTCGAGTGGGGATCTGATCATGGCGGACGACGACGGCGTCGTGGTGATCCCGCGGTCGGCCGAGGTAGAGGTTCTGCGCCGCGCGCGTGAGCGGGCAGCAGGAGAATCGACAGTGTTGTCCGAACTGCTGGCGGGGGAGACTCTGCGCCAAGTGTGGGACAAACACGGCATTCTGTAACACCAGCGAGCAGCACACAGGAGGGCCACCGATGGCGGACATCATTATCGACGCGCACCAGCACGTCTGGGATCCGAAGCGCGCGCGCTACGACTGGCTCGGCCCCGAGCTTGCGCCCATTGATCAGGAGATGACGTTCGAGCAGCTGAAGCCCTCGCTCGAGCGGGCGGGCGTGAACGCCACCGTTCTGGTTCAGTCGGCTGACAACGACGAGGACACCGCGCTGATGCTCGACGTCGCGGCGGCCAATCCAGAAATCGTCGCGGTGGTCGCCTATGTTCCCCTCGGTCGACCAGCCGAAGCGGCGGTACACCTCGAGAGCTTTCGCGGCAACAGTCTGATCGTCGGCGTTCGTAACCTGATCCACACTTTGCCCGACCCCGAATGGCTCCTTCGCCCCGAGGTGGATGAAGGACTCGGGCTGCTCGAGGATGCCGGCCTCTCGTTCGATCTGGTCGCGGTATTGCCCGAACACCTCGCCCTCGTCCCGACGCTCGTGGAGCGCCATCCGCGATTGCGCATTGTCATCGATCACCTCGCGAAGCCGCCGATCGGGCTCGCAGACTCGGAACCCTGGTGGACGCTCATCGAGCAGGCTGCCGCGAGCCCGACGGTCTCCGCAAAGGTCAGCGGGCTGTATTCGGCCGCGGGAGATTCCGGCTCGTGGACGCCCGACGCAATCCGACCGTACCTGCACCGCGCGCTCGATTGCTTTGGCGCTGATCGCCTGATGTACGGCGGAGATTGGCCGATTTCGGTGCTCGCTGGTGGATACGACCGCGTTTGGGACGGACTATCGGAACTGTTCGATGAATTGCCTGACGCCCAACGGTCGAGAATCCTGGGGACGACCGCGCAGGAGTTTTATCGAATTGACCCGCTTCGCATTGCCGCCGTCGGCATCAAAAACACCAAATAATCCAATCACTGCCGCGAAATATCACGGTTAACTGCCTATTTTTGCGGGGTTCAGAGATTTTTTGGTCTAATTCATCTGATCTATAGTACGATCATCCGGAGCCGAAGTTCATCTCCAGACGACTGCTCAAACGATTGACCTTGCCCCCGGTTTGGTCTAACGTTTGAGCACCGGGTGACCTTTTGCGCAGTTGCACTAAGCGGCAGATACACGACGGCGTGTTCCCTACGCCACAACATCACAAGGAGTGTCAATGAAGACAAGAAAGTTGTTGTCGGTGACGACGACGGTGGCGGCAATCGCCATGGTCGGTCTCGCCCTCTCGGGTTGCACAAGCAGCTCGAAGGCCGGGAGCACCGGAACACAGACCGACTCCGGTGGCAAGATCACCGTGTGGGTCGATGCCCCTCGAGTTCCCGCGGCGGATGCCTTCAAGAAGGCTCACCCGGAGATTCCTATCAACATCGTGCAGATTGACAGCACGGTTGGTGCCACGACGACCGAGCAGCACTTCGCTCAGTTCGATGCGGCGAAGAAGGGATGGCCAGACGCCATCTTCTTCCCGTCGAACGACGACATCGCGTGGGCCGCAAAGACCGGGTACACCGCGAACATGAGCAAGGACACTCCCGACCTCGTCGCCGGGTACACCAAGCCCGTGCTCGCACAGTGCTTCATCGACGGCAAGTACCAGTGCCTCCGTAACGACGCTGCGCCAGACGTGCTCTGGTACAACGCCACACTGTTCAAGCAGTGGGGCTACACCGTGCCGACCACGTGGGCCGACTACCAGACGCTGGCAGTCAAGATCGCAACCGAGCACCCTGGATACATCAGCGGTTTCACGGGCGACGCCTACGCGCCGAACCGGTACCTCTGGGCTTCGGACTGCCCGACCAACGATCAGGTCAACGCGACAACGGTTCACATCAACCTGTCTGACCCGAAGTGCACTCGTGCCTCGGACATGCTGTCGGCCCTGGTTGACGCTAAGGCACTGTCCACCGACGGTATCTTCGACGCGGATGCCACCAACGCCGGCCAGAAGCTCGTCATGAGCCCCGGTGCCGTGTGGTGGGGCAACTACCTGTTCGAGCAGACCTGGAAGCTCCCGAAGGGCAGCATGCAGGCCGCACCCGGCCTGAGCTGGCCCGGATCCTCGAGCGCCCAGATGGGCGACGAGGGTGGCGGACTCTGGGGCTTCTCGTCTCACATCAAGGGCAAGGAACTGAAGAACACTGACGTGTTCGCCAAGTTCGTTGCAAGCGACCCGGCATGGCAGGTCGACCTGACGACGGGTCTCCCGGCGTTCACCGCGATGCAGCAGCCGTGGCTGACCAAGCAGGCTGGTGACGACTTCTACGCCGACACCACCGCGACCCTCGCGACGTTCGCACCAGCGATCGCCACGGTGCCGACGGACTACGCCTACCTGTTGTACGACACCGGTGGAGAGTGGACCTCGACGATCGCTAAGGACCTTGCGGGAGGCAAGTCGTTCTCGACCGCATGGTCAGACTTCGGCACTGACCTTGTCGCCAAGGCCAAGGCGGCGGGATACACGGTAAACACCTCCAAGTAAGACAGCTCCACACACCGTTGGGGTGCGAGCAGGCGTACGAGTACGCTGGCGACCGCACCCCAACGACGTGTGCACGGTAGCTCGTAGCTCGCGCCTATCCAGCTTTTTCCAAGAGGAAACTTCCAGACAATGACTACCAACACCGTGCCGACTCGTGTCGGGGCAGGCACGACGGTGCGGCCGCCCGGTCGCCGCGCGCATCCACCCATGCGTCGCCGCGAAGTTGCCGGCGCCTGGACCCTGATGTTCCCGTACATCGTTCTGCTTCTGATCGGTGGAATCATCCCGATCGGCTACGCGCTGTGGGTGAGCTTCCAGAAGAGTCCCACCCTTCTGCAGCCCGACCTGACCGGATTCGGCGGGCTGAACGCCTACGCCAAGGCATTCACGGATTTCAGGTTCGCGCAGTCGTTCATCGACATCTTCTCTGTTCTCATCATCTGGCTGCCGATCATGATCATTGCGGTGGTGGGACTCGCTCTCCTAGTGCACGCGAGCCCGGGTCGCTTCGGCGCCATCATGCGCTTTATCTACTACATCCCGGGCGCACTCGGCGGAGTCGCGAACCTCATGCTCTGGGTGTATCTCCTTAACCCCTCGCAGTCGCCCATTTCTGGTTTTCTGCACGCACTGGGTTTGACGACCATCAAGCAGGTCGTGGCGACCGACGGCGACCTTCCGGTCATCCTGTCGGCCATGCTTCTGCTTCAGGGGCTCGGACAGTGGGTCGTCACGGTCAACGGCGGGCTCAACAGCATCCCGGACGAAATTCTCGAAGCGGCCAGCCTGGATGGCGCGAACGCCTGGCAGCTGGCCTGGCGGGTCAAGCTGCCCATGATTCGCCAGTGGATCGGGTATGCAGCGCTTCTCAACCTGGCCTATGGCTTCCAACTCTTCCTCGAGCCGTACCTGTTGAACCAGGTCGCTTCGGGTGCACTGCCATCCGAATACACGCCAACCCAGCTCGGGTACTGGTTCGCGTTCGTTGGGCACGACTTCCCGGCCGCCGCGGCGATGAGCGTCATCATCGTCATCATCACGCTCGCTATCGGACTCGTTGTGGTCTTCCGTAGCGGCCTGTTCAGCGTTGAGGAGCACTGATGTCGACATCAACCGCCCAATCGGCGCGCATCGGCACCGTACGTCGCTGGGATGCCGGGCGAATCACCCGCATCGTCTTCATGACGTTCGTCGCTCTCGTCTTCCTGTATCCGCTTGTCGGCTTCTTCGCTGTCGCACTACGCAGCGATGCCGGCGTTGCCGGCAACACGGGCGGATTCCTCGGACTCGGAGGCCTCTCCTGGTCGGGAATCCAGCACAGCTGGAACGCGATCATCGCCTACGGTGGCCTCGACACTCCGCACGTTTACCTCACCTGGCTGGGCAATACGGCGTTTGTCGCCGTCGTGGGAGGCGTTCTCGCCCTCATTGCAGCACTGCCGTCTGGCTACGCGCTGGCTCGGCTGCAGTTCCGATTCCAACGGCTCATCCTGATCGTTACCCTGCTCGCGATGGTGATGCCGAACACGGTTCTCGTGATCCCGCTGTTTCTCGAGGTCAACGCGGTGAACGCGGTGGGCGAGTTGTGGCCGGTGGCAATCATCATGGGGTTCTTCCCCTTCGGCGTGTACCTGTCGTACATCCATTTCCGTACGGCAATGCCGCACGAACTCCTTGAGGCCGCGCGCATTGACGGACTCGGTGAGGTCGCGATTTTCCTTCGGATTGCACTGCCGATCTCGAAGCAGGCCGTCGCGCTCGTGGCATTCTTCTCGTTCGTGGCGAACTGGACGAACTTCTTCCTGCCGCTGGCGCTGCTGACGTCGAGTTTCGGCACGCAGACCATCTCCGTCGGTATCCAGAGCCTCATTAGCTCGAGCCCGCTCTTCAATCCGACGGCGGCGGCAGGCACCCCGATCAAGCTGTACATGCCGGAGCTTGCTCTCGCCACAGCTATCAGCACAATCCCGTTGCTCATCGTGTTTATCGTTGCCCAGCGGTTCCTCATCCGCGGACAGACCGTGGGCGCGGTCAAGGGATAGGTTCTTTCATTCATGGCGCTCTCCGAATTCGCTGCCCCCGAGTTCGCGCCCGCGGACGCGTATACGCTCGAGCTTCCGCGGTCACCACGCCCGATCGTGATTCTGGGTGCAGGTGGAATCGTTCGGGATGCGCACCTTCCGGCCTACCGTAAGGCGGGCTTCGAGGTCGCAGCCCTCTGCGATGTAAATGAAGAACGAGCGCGCGCGCTCGCCGCGGACTATGGCATTCCGCAGGCGTTTGGCTCGATTGGTGCGGCAGTCGCGGCGGCTCCTCCCGGCGCCGTGTTCGATATCGCCCTGGTGCCCGACCAATTTCCTGCGGCGCTTGAAGCGCTGCCCGATGGCTCGGCGGTACTCATCCAAAAACCACTGGGCAATTCACTGGCCGAAGCCAGGGCCCTTGTCGATCTTTGCCATCGCAAGCGACTCGTCGCGGCAGTCAACACCCAGCTGCGATTCGCGCCGCAGGTGGCGGGCGCGCGGAGTTTGATTGCGTCGGGCGCGATCGGTGAACTATTCGACATCGAGATTCGAATCTCGGTCAATACGCCGTGGGAGATGTTCCCGTTTGTGTTCGGCATGGAGCGCCTCGAGTTCACCATGCACAGCATTCACTACATGGATCTGGTGCGCTCATTCCTTGGCAACCCGACGGGAGTCAGTGCTCTCACCGTCGGCCATCCGCTCAAGGAGCTGGCAAGCACTCGATCGGTGATCGTGTTTCGCTACGCCGACCGACCGCTTCGCGTGGTCATCTCGACCAATCATGACCACGACTACGGCAGCCGCTTCGAGGAGAGCTTCATCAAGTGGGAGGGCACCAAGGGCGCGGTACGGGCGCAGCTCGGGTTGCTGCTCGACTACCCAGCCGGCGGACCCGACGCCCTCGACTACGTGCTGCGAGACGAGCCGGATGAGGGTTGGCGCCCGATATCCTTCGAGGGATCGTGGTTTCCCGACGGGTTCATCGGTTCGATGAGTGCGCTACAGAGATTTGTCGAAGGGTCGGTGGCCGAGCTGCCAACGAGTGTCGATGACGTCTTCGACACCATGGCAGTGGTGGAGGCTGCGTACGAATCAGACGAGCGCGAAGGCATCGCGCCCGCCTATGGAACTCCCAACAGAAAGTGATCGGTTACCCATGAGCTTTGCCCGACTCGGCGACCCAGGTTCAGAAATCCCCGTACTGCAGTCCGATGGTGTGAGCTACGACCTGCGCTCGCTGACGGCCGACATCGACGGTGCGTTCCTTAGCGATGCGGGGCTGACGCGAGCGAAGGCGGCGTTCGAAGCCGGCTCACTCCCGGTGCTCGAGAATGCGGACTCGTTGCGTATCGGTGCTCCCGTCGCGCGACCGATCAAGATCGTCTGTGTCGGTCTCAACTACCGCGACCACGCCGAGGAGACGAAGGCGACAATACCTGCCGAGCCCGTGCTCTTCATGAAGGACCCGTCGACCCTGGTCGGTCCGAACGACACCGTGCTGGTGCCGCGGAAGTCCGTGAAGACCGACTGGGAGGTCGAGCTCGCCGTTGTGATCGGCACGACGGCCCGTTACCTCTCCTCGCCCGATGATGCTCCAGCACACATTGCGGGGTACGCGCTGTCGCACGACGTCTCCGAGCGGGAGTTTCAGATCGAGCGCGGTGGACAATGGGACAAGGGCAAGAGCTGCGAGACCTTCAACCCCTTCGGGCCGGTTCTGGTCGAGGCTTCAGAGATCGCTGACCCGCAAGCCCTCGGCATGCGGTTGTGGGTCAACGACACCCTGCGCCAGAACGGCACGACGGCGAACATGATCTTCGGTGTCAATCACATCGTCTGGTACATCAGCCAGTTCATGGTTCTGCAGCCGGGCGACATCATCAATACTGGAACTCCAGCCGGTGTCGCGCTCGGCCAACCGGATCCAAAACCGTACCTCCGAGCGGGCGACGTCGTCGTGCTCGAGATCGATGGGCTCGGCAGAGCCAGACAGGAACTGAAGCAGGCATGAGCGAGTTTGATGGCACGGTAGCGCTCGTCACCGGTGGCGCATCCGGCATCGGCCTCGCAACAGCCAAGGCGCTCGCGGCCGAGGGCGCGCAGGTCGCAGTTCTCGACCTGAACCCCGAGGGGCTACCAAGCGAACTCACGGGCTTCGTCGCCGACGTTTCCGATCGGGCCTCCGTGGACGCCGCGGTCGCGGCCGTCGGGGAGAAGTTCGGTCGGATCGACATTCTCGTCAACAATGCGGGTATCAGTGCGGTCGGCACGGTTGAGGAAAACGATGACGCCGAGTGGATGCGTGTTCTCAATATCAACGTGATTGGCATGGCCAGGATGTCTGCGGCCGTGCTTCCGTGGCTACGAAAGTCCCCCAGCGCCTCGATCGTCAACCTGTGTTCCATCGCGGCTCTTAATGGCCTTCCGCAGCGAGCCGTCTATGGCGCGTCGAAGGGCGCTGTTCTTGCCCTGACCTTTGCGATGGCGACCGATCACGTTGCCGAGGGAATTCGCGTCAACTGTGTCAGCCCGGGCACGGTCGCAACTCCGTTCGTGGACCGGATGCTCGCGAAGTTCGACGATCCGGTCGCCGAGCGCGCCGCGCTCGATGCTCGGCAGGCAACCGGTCGCATGGTCACTCCGGAGGAGGTCGCCGGCGCCATCCTCTATCTCGCGAGCCCGTTATCGGCGTCGACCACGGGCACCTCGCTTGAGGTCGACGGCGGAGTGCACAACCTTCGAGTTCGTCCGCGGAAGTCGGGGAGCTGAGCATGGTTGTTCGTCTCGCCTCCGTCATCGGGCTTCCCGCTGAGAACGTCATCGAGTACGAGCGTCTCCACGCCGACGTGTGGCCCGCCGTACTCGAGCGACTTCGCGAGAGCCACATGACCAACTACTCGATCTATCGGCACGGCGAGCTCCTGTTTGCCTACATGGAGTACACCGGCGACGACCTCGATGCGGACAACGCCGCGATCGCGGCCAACGAAGCGACGCAGGAGTGGTGGGCGGTGTGCGAGCCGCTGCAACGACCTCTCGCCGACCGTCAACCGGGGGAGTGGTGGAAGGCGCTGCCGGAGGTGTTTCACCTCGACTGACTACCGCCGTCCAAGGTCGTAGAATTTAGAACAAATGCCAACAAAAACGAACCTTTCCGAAAGCCCGAACGAGATCGCTGTTGACCTCACGAACCCCGGTCCGGGTACGGGAAGCGTCACACCGAGGGCGCGGTTCAACGCCGGACTGCCCGAGCTGTCACTAAACGGTGACTGGAAATTCCAACTGTCCCCGTCGCTTCCCGCGGCCCCGCTCGACGTCGGGTCGGAGTCCTTTGACGACACCGGATGGTCAACTATCCCGGTGCCGTCGAGCTGGCCCATGCAGGGGCACGGCAAACCGGCGTACACCAACGTGAAGTTTCCGTTTCCGGTTGATCCGCCGTTCGTTCCCGACGCGAACCCGGTCGGAGACCACCGCCTGCGCTTCGACGCTCCTGCAGATCTTCTGAACGGTGCGCTGCTCCGCTTCGAGGGGATCGAGTCCGCGGGCACGATCTGGCTCAATGGTCAGCTGCTCGGCACCACTCGGGGCAGCCGGCTGCCCTCGGAGTTCGAGGTCGGCGGCATTCTTCGCGCGGGCGAAAACCTGCTCGTCGTTCGCGTTGTGCAGTTCTCTGCGGCGAGCTACCTCGAAGACCAGGACATGTGGTGGCTTCCGGGAATCTTCCGCGATGTCACCCTGCTCAGCGCGCCGGCAGGCGCCATCCGGGACATCTTCGTGCACGCCGACTACACGCTGGATGGGCACGGGATCCTGAGCGTCGAGGTCGAGGGATCGGCCGAGTCGCCGGTGGTGAAGATTGCGGAGCTTGGCCTCGACGATGGCGCTCCCGGCACGACGATCGATTTGGGGCTCGTCGAGCCGTGGTCGGCCGAATCGCCGCGCCTCTACGAACTCGAGCTCGTCACCAGCCTGCAGACAGTTCTACTGCGGGTGGGCTTCCGTACGATCACCGTCGAGGACGCCCAGCTCAAGGTCAACGGCACCCGCATCCTGTTTCGCGGCGTCAACCGGCACGAGCACCACCCCGACTTTGGGCGCGCGGTTCCCGTGCAGACCATGATCGATGAGCTGAAGCTCATGAAGCGCTACAACATCAACGCGATTCGCACGTCGCACTATCCGCCGAATGCGCTTCTGCTGGATCTCGCGGATGAGCTCGGTTTCTATCTCATCGATGAGTGCGACCTCGAGACGCACGGCTTCATATTCAACGACTGGCGGCAAAACCCGTCGGCCGAGGCGTCGTATCGCCCCGCCTTCCTTGACCGGATGGCGCGCACGGTCGAGCGGGACAAGAACCACGCCAGCGTGATCCTGTGGTCGCTGGGCAACGAGTCCGGTGTCGGAGACAACCTTCGCGCGATGGCTGAGTGGACGAAGTACCGTGACCCATCCCGCCTCGTGCACTACGAGGGCGTGTTCGAGTCGCCCGACTACGTCGACGTTTATTCGCGAATGTATGCGTCGGTTCCAGAGATGATCGCGGTCGGTGAGGGCACGGAGACGCCGCTACCGGATGCCACAGCCGAGGCGCACAGGAAGTCGCTCCCCTTTATTCAGTGCGAGTACGTGCACGCCATGGGCAACGGTCCGGGCGGGATGAGCGAGTACCAGGCGCTGTTCGAGAAGTATCCGAACCTGCAGGGTGGCTTCGTCTGGGAGTGGCTGGAGCACGGCATCCGCCAGCACACGCCAGACGGACGAGAGTTCTACGCCTACGGCGGCGACTTCGGTGAGGTCGTGCACGACGGCAACTTCGTGATCGACGGACTCGTTACCGCTGATCGCGTTCCGCGCCCCGGTCTTTCGGACTACAAGAAGGTCGTCGAGCCCGTCCGGCTGGTTCTCGCCGCCGACGGGACCAGCCTTAGTGTCACAAACTTGTACGACTTCGTCGACCTGTCTCACCTGGTGTTCGACTGGTCGGTGACCGATTCGAGTGGCGAGGTCGCCTCCGGGTCGCTCGGGTCCGTTGCGGCGGCCCCACGCGAGACCGCCACGGTGACCCTTCCCGCCGAGGTAGCTGCGGCATTCACCGCATCGCACATCCTGACGGTGTCCGCTCGACTGGCGACCGCGACGGACTGGGCGGAAGCCGGGCACGAGATCGCGTGGGGACAGGCTGGAACGATCTCGGCTGTTCTTCCCACCATCGTGCCCGTAGCACCCACCGTGGAAGACGGCTCGATTGTTGTCGGCCCAGGGATCTTCGACCGTTCGACCGGGCGACTCGTCAGCCTCAAGGGACTCGAGGTCGACGGACTCTCACTGAACCTGTGGCGGGCGCCTACCGACAACGACAACGGTCACGACCGAAACATGCAGGAGATCCCGACGGACGCGGAGGTGTGGGCATCAACCGGACTCTCGCGCCTCGAGGGTCGAACAGTGTCCGCCCAGGCCGACGACGGTGCGCTCGTCGTGCATGATCGCTACGGCACTGCGGTCTTCGACTACGCGGTCGACGTGACTTACACCTGGCGCAGCAACGGTGTGGCTCTTGCCCTCGACGTCTCGGTTGTTCCTGGTCCAAACTGGCCGGGCACCTGGGCACGCATCGGGTTCGATCTTGTGCTGCCCGCCTCGCTGAACGCCGTCCGCTGGACGGGCCTCGGGCCGGGTCCGCGCTATCCGGACACCGGGCAGGCGCAGCGTCGGGGCTGGTTTGCGAGTTCGGTGGACGACCTCCAGATCGACTATGCCCGCCCGCAGGAGAATGGCTCGCGCGCCGAGGTGACGGAGTTGACCCTGTCGGATGCGGCATCCGCAACCGAGCTGACCGTGCGCGGGGCGGGCTTTAGCTTTGCCGCACGGCCATGGTCGCAGGCGGCACTTGCCGCGGCCTCGCATCCGTTTGATCTTGTTGCCGATGGGCGAGTACATCTGACGCTGGATGCTCGCCAGCACGGAATCGGCACGGCATCGTGTGGTCCCGGCGTGCAGCCGCAGTACCGGCTCGAGCCGCAGTCGGTGGCCTTCGCTATCGTGTTCGAGTAGTCACCCATTCACGGCACCCACCAAGGAGTCTGACGTTGATCCATGCTCGAGGACTAGCACGAACCTTTGATACCAAGCGAGGCCGCGAGCGAGTGGCGGTCAAGGCCGTCGACGGGGTCGACATCGATGTCGCCGAGGGCGAGATCGTTGGCTTTCTCGGCCCGAACGGAGCAGGCAAGACGACGACGCTGCGGATGCTGACCACGCTGCTGAAGCCGACGAGCGGCACAGCAACCGTCGCTGGCTTCGACCTCGCGAAGGAGCCGGTCAAGGTGCGCAAGGCCATCGGCTATGTCTCGCAGAGCGGATCTACAGCGGGCATCGCGCGGGCCGGCGAAGAGATCGTCGACCATGCCCTGCTATACGGGATCAGCGCCGCACAGGCAGAGAAGCGCGGTAAGGAGCTGTTCGACCAGCTCGAGCTTGAAGGAATGTGGGCCCGCCAGCCCAAGACCATGTCGGGCGGTCAGCGCCGTCGCCTCGATATCGCGATGGGTCTCGTTCACGATCCCAAACTGGTGTTTCTTGATGAGCCGAGCACGGGTCTCGACCCACAGGCCCGCGCGAACCTCTGGACCCACATCTCCGACCTGCGCGGCAAGCTCGGAACGACAGTGTTTCTCACTACTCACTACCTGGACGAAGCGGATGCGCTGTGCGATCGCATCCTCGTCATCGACCACGGCGTGATCGTTGCTGCAGACACTCCCGACGCGCTCAAGCGACAGGTGGCCGGTGATCTGGTCGAGCTCGTGCTCGCCAGTGAGTCCGAGGTTGCCGCTGCGGCGTCTCACCTCGGCAAACTGAGCTCGAACGCCACGCCCGATGTCGATGGACTCGTCGTGAGCATGCGAGTTCAGAACGCGGGAGCCGAGTTGCCTGGCCTGCTCCGCACACTGGATAAGAACGGGGTGAAGCTCGAGGCAATCGAGGTTCGCCGACCTACCCTCGACGACGTTTTTCTCACCATGACCGGCCGTTCACTACGCGAAGACGCCTAAGGAGCGCAACATGACTTTCTTCTACGACACCTGGGTGATCTACCGTCGCCAGCTTCGCCTGGCGCTCCGTAACCCCGCGTGGGTGATCATCGGGCTCGCGCAGCCTGTGCTCTACCTCGCGCTGTTTGGTCCACTACTCAAGCCGCTGGCGGCGCAGATCGGAACGGCAAACGCGTACACGTTCTTCGTACCCGGCCTGCTGATCCAGCTCGGACTGTTCGGGGCACTTTTCGCCGGGTTCGGTCTGGTGTCCGAGTGGCGCGAGGGCGTCATCGAAGCGGAGCGCGTTACCCCGGCGAACCGTGCTGCCCTGCTGTTTGGTCGGGTGTTGCGTGACCTCAGCCTCCTGCTCGTGCAAGGAATCGTGCTGATCGCCCTCGGCTTCGCATTCGGCATGCGTGGTTCGCTGCTCGGCATGCTTCTCGGCCTGGTGCTCATCCTGCTGCTCGGCGGAGCGTGCTCCGCAGCCTCCTACGCGCTCGCACTGACGCTCAAGAGTGAGGATGCGCTCGCGCCCATCCTCAACAGCATCGCGCTACCCGTGCTGCTGCTCGCCGGCATCCTGCTGCCGATTAGCATCGCGACCGGTGCTCCGCAGTGGCTCGTCACAGTGAGCGACTTCATGCCCATCAAGTACCTGGTCAACGCGCTGCGCGAGCTCTTCGTCGGGCATGTGTTCTCCATCACGACGATGTGGGGCGCGCTCTGGGTCTTGCTGTTGTTCGCGCTCGGAATCTTCTACGGAACGCGAACCTTCCGCAAAGACAACGCCTAACGCCTTACGCGGGCAGGATGCGCAGTGTCGCCTCGAGCGCGAGCGGCAGAACCATGTAGTCCCGATACGGGTCGGTCGCGTACTTCGCGACGAAGACGTCATTAATGGAGCTGTTCACGGGCTCGGTCTCCGGTACCAGCTCAAAGTCGACGGGCACGTCGAGACCGCCCAACGAGATTGCCTGGTGCTGCTGTGCGAGAACCCGTCGGTACCAGCCGCTCTTCACCCCGAGGTAGGAACGCACGAAGGCAACGCCGTCAACCGTGACCACCCAGACGGGAACCCGTAACACCGGTTTGTCTTCATGGGTCAGCACGAGCACGAGTTCTTCGCCTTCCGTGAGTT
Organism: Glaciihabitans sp.; assembly: GCA_017882805.1. Taxonomy (GTDB): domain Bacteria; phylum Actinomycetota; class Actinomycetes; order Actinomycetales; family Microbacteriaceae; genus Galbitalea. The sequence continues at coordinate 22,103 of JADGOT010000120.1, forward strand.
CGTCCAGCTGTGGTGCCGTCCACGTCTTCGGTGACAAATGATGCTCCTTGATAGCCCTGCCAGCGATGATAGTCAGGTGGCAGTCGCTTCCGAAACGATAACGGTCGAGCATCCGATCAGTGAGGTCTTCGATTTCCTCGTCGACGGTTCACGCAACGCGCTCTGGCGACCCACTGTCGCGGGCGTCATCTTTGCCTCGGGTCCGCCCGAGCGCGCGGTATGGGCGCAGTCGATTCGCACACCGAAGGGCAAGGTGCGCAAGGCCGACTATCGCGTCACCTGGTACGACCGCCCCGGCAAGCTGGAGTTGACGGTCGTCAACGGGCCGAATCGCCCCACCACGGCGTTCACCCTAAAGTCGCTGTCGCCGAATTCGACCCATGTGCTGTACACGGTCGACGTGAAGCCACTGCTCTGGCCGTTCGCGAGAACCGGCTTCGGAGCACGGGATGCAGCCGCCGAGGCCGCAAACATC
>JADGOT010000121.1 GCA_017882805.1 Glaciihabitans sp.
AGGTCGCCGGCCGCGCGAAGGAGGTAGGAGACGCCGAGCACGGCTGCCGTGATGCCGTTGGCGCCGCGACTCGTTTGAGCAAGTTGGCCGGCGAGCGCACTGATGCCCAGAAATGCGAGGCCGACCCCGGTGAAGGATGCGCCCATCACGAGCGATCCATTCGCGGGCAGCCCCTGAGCGATCGCCGCAGCGGCACACGCGAGTCCGACGACCACGCTGAAGACCGCGGCCTGCAACCAGTTCGCGAGCGTGTAGGCGTGACGTCCGAGCGCTCCGGCACGTAGCAGCTCGGTGCGGCCGTTCTCCTCCTCTAGGCGCCCGTTGCGAGTGACCAGAAACATGACGGCGAACGCGAGCGCGACGGCGTTGGACATCCAGAGCTTGATGATCAGGATGCCGCCGAGTGTTCCCGCCGCATAGGGGAGGCCGGTCATGGCCGCAACGGCGGGCGTGTTCGCGATGGCCGCATAGGCGGTGCGATCGGCCTGCGTCGGGAAGGTCTGGCGCTGCGAGACGATGACGATCGCGACGAAGCCAGCGAGCACCAGCACCCAGACAAGCATTCGTACCCAGTTGCGGCGGAAGAGAAACTGCGCCGCGAGCGTCCAGTTGGCGAAATCGCGGGATGAGGATGTTGCGGGCCGGGCTATCGTCGCGGCGGTCATGCGCGGACCTCGGCGTCGGAGTCGGCGTTGGCAGTGGCGCCGTAGTGACGCAGGAACAGCTCCTCGAGCGAGGGTGGCTCGGAGACCAGCGCCCGAGGGCCCAGCGAGGCAAGCGTCTTGAGCACGTCCGACATCGAACTGTCGTCGACCGAGAAAGTCACCCGCGCACCATCGATCGTGACGTCGTGCACCCCGCCCAACCGCGAGAGCGCAGCGGGGGAGCCCTCGAGCGAGACCGTGATGGTTGCACGCTGCAGGTGGCGGAGTTCGCTGAGAACGCCAGCCTCGACAGTGCGTCCCTGGCGGATGATCGTGACGGTGTCACACACCTTCTCAACCTCGGCAAAGATGTGGCTCGACAGCAGCACCGACTGGCCGGCAGCCTTCGACTCGAGCACGCACTGCGTGAAGACGCCCTCCATTAGTGGGTCGAGGCCGTTGGTGGGTTCGTCGAGGATGAGCAACTCGGCCCGGCTCGCCAGCGCCGCCACGAGCGCCACCTTCTGCCTGTTGCCCTTTGAATAGCTGCGTGCTTTCTTGCTCGGGTCGAGGTCAAAGCGCTGCAGGTACTCGTCGATGCGTTTGCGGTCGACATGGCCGTGCAGCTTCGAGAGGATATCAATCGCCTGTCCACCGGTCAGGTTCGGCCAGAGAGTGACTTCGCCCGGCACATAAGCGATGCGCTTGTGTAACTCGACCGCATCCCGCCACGGGTCGCCACCGAGCAGTTTCGAGGTACCACCATCCGCCCTGAGCAGGCCGAGCAGGATGCGGATCGTCGTCGACTTTCCCGACCCGTTCGGGCCGAGGAACCCCGCGACGGTGCCGGTACCGACCGTCAGATCGAGCCCGTCGAGGGCGCGGGACGAACCGAAGGACTTTGTGAGCCCGGCGACATCCACTGCGAGGGTTTCAGACATTCTGTGCTCCTACTTCTGTTTCTTGAGAGGTTCGTGATTTGACTGGGCCGTCTGGTCGACAAAGGCGTCCAGGATGCTGCTATCGGTGAGTAATCCCTGGGTGTAAAGCTCAAGCAGCGCGAACGACGTGCTGCCGGTGAGGCTGCGAATGAGCTCTGCGCCGTTGCTGAAATCGGTCTGGCCGCGAAGTGAAAGCTGCAGCAGCATGCCGCCCACAGACTGGGTCACAAGCAACTCAACGCGGGCGTCTTCGTCTCGGCTCGGAAGCACCATTCCGGATTTGACGGCCGCTGCCGTGTAGTCGCGGGCGTCATCGATCATGTTCTGCAGGAAGATTCGACCGCTCTCTCCTCCGTCGCGCAGGCTCCGCAACATGTAGCCGAATGCGGGCCCGTAGTCACCCAGCTGTGCGATCCGGGCCACGGATTCTCCGGGTGCCATGCCAATGCCCTCGACCTTGAGGGCGAGGATCTGCCGCAAGACCTCGGCGTCGCACTCTTCGCGCAGCGCCTCCTTCGAGCCGAAGTGGTGAGTGATGAGCCCTGCACTGACGCCGGCGCGTGCGGCGATCTGGCGCACCGTTGCATCGAACCCGGTCGCCGCGAACGCGTTGATCGCCGCGTCCCGGATACGGGCACGGGCGGTTAGATCATCAACGGCTGAACGCACGTATAGCAGACTATACACGCGTATAACGTGCCGTCAAGACTGTCGCCAAAGTACGCTGGCCGCATGGCCGAACTGTCGCGCAGACACGTGCTTGTGCTGGCCGCGGTTGGCCTGGTCGCGACGGGATGTGCGCCCACGTCGCCGATTCACACGACCGGTCCGACCACGGCCCCAAAGCCAGTTGGCCCGCCCGACTGGAGTGGGCTAGCGCGCACCATCACGGGCTCGGTCGCGCGTCCCGGCGACGCCAGCTACAACACGGCCAAGCTCACCGAGAACCCGCGCTGGGATTCCGCGCAGCCGCTCGCGATCGTGAGCGCCGCCGGGTCGGCGGATGTCGCGACCGCGCTCGCCTTTGCGGCGAAGTATGGGCTGCCGCTCGCGCTTCGGTCCGGAGGTCACAGCTACCCGGGATACTCGGCCGGCGGCGCGCCCGGTACGGGCATCCGTCCCTCTGTAGTGATCGACACCCGCCAGATGAAGGCCATCACGTTCGCGGGCAGCCAGGTCACTATTGGCGCCGGCGCATCCCTCGCCGACGTATACGACGCGCTCGGAAGCAAGGGTGTCGCGATCGCGGGTGGCTCGTGCGCGACCGTCGGTATCGCGGGCCTCACCCTGGGCGGGGGCGTTGGTGTGCTCGTGCGCGCATACGGACTCACCATCGACTCACTCACCGCGGTCGAGATTGTGACTGCCGACGGCAAGACGCGCGTCGCCAGTGCAACCGAGAACACCGACCTGTTCTGGGCGTGCCGCGGGGGAGGCGGCGGTCACCTCGGTGTTGTGACCTCGCTCACCTTCGCAACCGTGACCGCGCCGACGGTAACAATGTTCTCGCTGAGCTGGCCATTCTCGAGCGCCGCCGCCGTTCTCGCGGCATGGCAGGACTGGGCGCCGACCGCGGATGACCGGCTCTGGTCGACCCTCAAGCTGCTCAACGGTCCGAAATATGGCACACACCCCGGCCTCTTCGTGTCGGGCACCTGGCTCGGACCGGCGTCCGGGCTCAATGCGCAGTTCGCCCCATTCTTTGCAGCGGCCGGAGCGCCGACATCCAATCTGCGCGGAAGTCACACCTACCACGACGCGATGATGCGCTACGCGGGGTGCGCGACGATCCCGATCGCCCAGTGCACGACTGCTGCGGGTGGGGCACTAGTTCGGGAGTCCTTCGCCGCCACCTCTCACATCGCGAACGCGAAGCTCAGCGATGCGGGCATCCAGCAGATTATCGACAAGGTCACCGCAGCCGCCGCGTTGCCGGGCGTGCGCGAGGCGGGCATTTCACTCGACGCGCTCGGTGGTGCAGTGAGCAAGGTCGATGCCGCCGCGACCGCATATCCGCACCGGCAGGCGCTCGCGAGTATCCAGTACACGGCGACATTTCCGGATGGCACCGACCCGGCACCGCTCGATGCCTTCGTGCGCGGATTCCGGTCGTCGATGATGCCGTACTGGGGCGATGGTGCTTACGTGAACTACTCGGACGCGTCGCTCCCGAACCCGGCAACGTCGTACTTCGCCGGGAATGCGGCAAGACTGAAAGCGGTTCGGGCGAAGTGGGACCCCCGCGGAGTATTTACGCAGCCACAGGAGTACTGAGCGAAGTCATTGTTCATTCATAGAATGCATTCAGGATCGCGGGGTTGAGTATCTCCAACATCCATTGGTAACAGGGAGCACGTCATGAGCATCACCCCCGCAGGCGACTACGAACCTGACAATATGGGCGCCCCAGACCCAACGCCTCAGAAGAAGCGTGGGCCGTGGATCCCCATCACGGTCGCGACCGTCGCGGTGCTGTGCATTGGCGGGCTCGGCACCGCGACAGTCGCAGAGCTCACTGCGCCCAACTCGAGCACGACGTCATCCCCGTCGAACCCGAAGGTCAATCCGCCAGCCGACCCGTTCTTCAACGGCAATGGACGCGGCGGCTTCCAGGGCGGCAAGTCGATCGGTCAGCAGGCCACCGCCGGCGAGGCTCCCGCCACCGCATCGACCGCCGAGCAGCAGGTCGGCGTCGTCACCATCGACACGATCCTCGCCTACGACGACAGCGCGCGGGCGGCCGGCACCGGCATGATCCTCACCGCGAACGGGTACATCCTCACCAACAATCACGTCGTCGAGGGTTCAACCAGCATCACTGTCACGGTCGAATCCACCGGGCAGAAGTACACGGCCGCCGTGCTTGGCACTGACAAGACCGATGACGTCGCCGTTCTCAAGCTGAGCGCAGCATCCGGCCTTCGATCGGTCACCTTCGCCGCAGCCGAGAAGGTCGTCGCCGGGCAGGGTGTGTACTCGGTGGGCAACGCGGCAGGCACCGGAAGACTGGTGACCGCCGTCGGCACAGTTGGTGCGGTCGACCAGTCGTTGACTATCGGCAGCGACACCTCCGAAACCCCGGAGAAGCTGAGCGGACTCATCCAACTGAACTCGGATGTCGTTTCTGGAGACTCCGGCGGACCGCTGTTCGACAAAACCGGCAAGGTCATCGGAATGGTGACGGCGGCCTCGAGCGGCAGCGCGGTAGTCACCGGCTACGCAATCAATATTGCCCAGGTGCTGAAGATCGCGGACGCGATTGAAGCGGGGTCGTCCTCGAGCAACATACTTCTTGGATACCCGGCGTTTGCGGGCATCAACATTGCGAGCACCACGAGTACGACGGGAGTTCCCGTCGCCTCGACTTTCCCCGGAATGCCGGCGGCCAAAGCGGGAATCACGACGGGCGACACCATCACGGCCGTCAACGGAATCGCAATGACCAGCCCAACCCAACTGAGCGCAGCCATCCAGGCTCACAAGGTGGGCGACACGGTCACGATTACGTGGACTACGGCTGCTGGCGTTTCGCGCAGTGGCGCGGTCACACTGGTCGCCGGACCGGCCGCCTAACGCATCGCAACGACGCGGCCCTGCCCACAAGTAGGGTCGCGTCGTTCCGCGGGGAAAAACGAACCGTACTGATACAGTTAGACCCGGAGCAGGCTGGCAAGACGCTGGTCACCGGTGGTGAATCCCTCAGTAATTGAGTGACTTTCTACTGTTGGCCAGACATGCGCCCCACTTCGAGGGAAGCCCATTGGGCTGTGCACGTGCGCGTTCGAGCGCCGTGGAACCCGCTCCTGTTCCTTTGTCGTCCGACGGACGAATAAAAAACAGGGGTCGCGATCCATACGGGGTTGCGACGTAAAACAAAGGAGAAACCCCCCTATGGAGGGTCCAGAAATCAAATTCGCCGAAGCCGTTCTCGATAACGGCAAGTTCGGCACGCGCACGGTCCGTTTCGAGACCGGTCGCCTCGCGCAGCAGGCACAGGGTGCCGTTGCTGCATATCTCGACGAAGACACCATGATCCTGTCGGCAACCTCGGCAGGCAAGAGCCCGCGTGACGGATTCGACTTCTTCCCACTCACAGTGGATGTGGAAGAGCGTTCCTACGCGGCAGGCAAGATCCCCGGCTCGTTCTTCCGCCGCGAGGGTCGCCCATCGACGGAGGCCATCCTGGTCTGCCGTTTGATCGACCGTCCGCTGCGTCCGACCTTCGTTGAGGGTCTGCGCAACGAGGTTCAGATCGTCATCACGGTTCTGAGCATCGCACCAGACGAGTTCTACGACGCGCTCGCTATCAACGCGGCGTCGCTGTCGACCCAGATCTCGGGCCTTCCGTTCTACGGACCGGTCGCGGGCATCCGTCTGGCTCTCATGTCGGGCAACGGCGCTGGCAACGACCAGTGGATTGCGTTCCCGAAGTACAGCCAGCTCGAGGAGGCCGTCTTCGACCTCACCGTTGCTGGTCGACTGACCGTCGACAAGAACGGCGTCGAGGATGTCGCGATCATGATGGTCGAGGCCGAAGCTACTGAAGGCAGCTGGGACCTCATCAAGGCTGGTGCAACCAAGCCCGACGAGACCGTTGTTGCGCAGGGCCTCGAGGCGGCAAAGCCGTTCCTCAAGCAGCTCATCAAGGCGCAGCAGGAGATCGCGGACCAGGCGGCCAAGGCCATCCAGGAGTTCCCGCTGTTCCCGCCCTACTCGCAGGAGACCTACGACGCCGTCGCCGGACTCTCGTCCGACGACCTCAAGGGCGTCTACAAGATTGCGGACAAGATCGAGCGTCAGAACGCTGACGACGAGCTCAAGGACCGCGTCAAGGGCCACATCTCAGCAGAGGTCGAGGCCGACAGGCTTCCGTCTTCCGCCAACGGTGAGGTTTCCGCGGCGTACAAGTCCGTTTCGAAGAAGGTCATGCGCGCTCGCGTGCTGACCGAGGGC
>JADGOT010000122.1 GCA_017882805.1 Glaciihabitans sp.
CTCGTACTGGTTCCCTCGCCGGCGCGGGCCATCGAGATGGTCTGCGTCGCCCTGATGGTGCTCGGCGGTGGCCTCACGGCGGCGGCGCTCAACGGATCATCGCTGGTTGCCGCCGCCGTCGCAGTCCTCTGGCTGACGCGGGACCTGCGGCAACGGGTCTGGGGCGGCCTCATCCTCGCGGTCGTCGCCATGATCGTGGTCGTTGTCGGGGATTGTCTCGTTCCGATCTCGCTCCTCGGACGCATTGCTATCGAGGCCGGCCTCATGGTCGGGTTCCTGGCTGGTCTAAGCAGACGACAGACCTTTTTGGCCGAAGTCCGCTCCCGGGAGCTCGTCGAGGAGCATGCACGCTCGGAGCTCCTCGGTGCGCGAGCACAGCTCGCCTCGGAGATCCACGACGTTCTCGCACACAGCCTCGGGGGCCTGGTTATCCAGCTCGATGCGGCAGATGCCCTGCTCGAGTCCGGCGACGTCGCCGCCGCCGCGGCCAAAGTTCACGATGCTCGCGTCCTGGCCGTCGAGGGGCTCAGCGAGGCGAGGCGTGCGGTGGCCGCGCTGTCAGAGACACCAGCGGATGCGACCGGGCGAGTGACGGCCGATGAGGTCGCTGCGGATGTCTCGGCTCTTGTGAAAGCGCACGATTCGCTCGGAGGAACGGCGGAGTTCCGCCAGCTCGGCACGGGTCACAATGTCTCGAAACCTGTCGAACTCGCGGTTCGGCGAGCCGTGCAGGAGGGGCTGACCAACGCGCGTAAACATGCACCGGGCGAAAATGTGGTGGTCGTGCTGACCTGGAGCGCCGACTCAATTGCGCTCGAGATCTCGAACCCAGTTGGCTCAGTGGCAACAGAGACGACGGGTGGCCACGGCCTCGTGGGAATGCGCGAGCGATTTTCCGCACTGCCCGGCGGCTCGGCGTCGGCGGGCAAGGCCGATGGCAAATTCGTCGTTGCCGTGAAGGCGAGCACCACATGAGCGAGCGTATTCGCGTTGTCGTGATCGACGATCAGGCGATCGTGCGGGAGGGGCTGGTGACCGTCCTGTCGCTACTCCCCGACATCGAAGTACTCGGCGAGGCGGCCGACGGACGGGCCGGCGTCGAATTGGTCGCCCGGGTCTTGCCCGACGTGGTTCTGATGGATCTGCGCATGCCCGAACTGGGTGGTCTCGAGGCCACTCGCCTGATCCTTGAGTCTCATCCGCAGATCGGCATTCTCGTACTCACCACCTTCGCCGACGACGCATCGGTGATGGACGTATTGCGCGCGGGAGCTCGGGGATACCTGACCAAGGACGCCGGGCGGGCCGAGGTTGCGGCCGCGGTTCGAGCCGTCGCATCCGGCCACATGACTCTCGGTGCGGAGGTCGGCCAGAAGCTGGTCGCCGGTGCGGCTCCGACGACGAGCGGACCGCCCATCGCCGAGCGCTTTGGCTTGACCGCCCGCGAGGATGAGGTGCTCCAGCTGGTCGGCAACGGTCTCAGTAACACGGAGATCGCCGCATGCCTCTATGTCGGTGTCTCGACTGTCAAAACCCACATCAATGCGATCTTTGCGAAGCTCGGGGTGCGCGATCGGGCACAAGCCATCGCCCTCGTTCGCTCGCGCTGATTAGGCTCAACGGATGGCTACCCGCGAACACCTGGCGCGCGCACTCTGGACACTCTTCGAGCCCATCCACGCCGTTACCTACTTTTCGGCCGAGGCTCGTGACGCCTTCGCCGCGATCGGGCTCCCGCGGTATTGGGACGGTTACTTCGCGGGACGATCCGCCCCGCTGGGCGCGGTATCCGGTGCTCCCGTTATCGCGATGTTCAGCGGATTCGCTCCGCTGCTGGTCAATCGCGCGCTCCCCTCCGCGTGGTCGGTGGCCAGCCCCGAGCGGCTGATCGAGGCGCGCTACGCCGGGGCTGAGGCGACGCTGCGCAAGCTCATGCCCGACGAGGATGTCGTCGCGAGAGCTGCCATCGCGCTCGCCCCGGTCGCGGCCCGGGTCGACACGATCGGCCGACCGTTGTCCGCCGCCAACGCCGCACTCTCGCCTTCCGACGATCCGTATCGCCTGCTGTGGCAGTCGGCGGCAACCCTGCGCGAGCACCGCGGCGACGGACATGTGATCGCTCTCGTTAGCCTCGACATCGCCGGTCTCACAACGCTCGTACTGCGCGCCGCCGTCGACCTGGATGCAACATCCATGCAGAAGGCCCGCGGCTGGACCGACGACGAGTGGGCGGCCGCGACGAATTCACAAATCGAGCGCGGTTTTCTGGATGCCGAACGGCGCATCACCCCAGAGGGAACCGCCGTACTCGATCGCGCCGAACAGCTAACGAATCAGCTGGCGACCGGTCCGTGGGAGCACCTGAGTGACGCGGAGTTGCTTGTCGTCGCCCGCACTCTCGTCCCCGTGGCGACCGCGGTCGGCGAACTATTCCCCTACCCGAACCCGATCGGGATGCCTGTCCCATGGAACCCCGACGCCGACCCCGAGGCTAAGGGCATCCCCGAAACTCCCGGCGCATGATCGTCGATCGCGCGTTATAGCCCAATTTCGGAAATCGGTCAAGGAATAACTTGCACCTGTGGATAGTTTCGACCTATAGTTGTTCTTTGCGCTCCCAGATAATCCCTGCCGTCATATTGCGGACAGCAGCGGCAGCGCCCCGAGTATAGCGGCGGGGCCAGTTCTCTTATATACAACCAAAGAGGCCCTTTTAAGCGAGGGATTTGGTGGGCCATCTGCATGTTCATTTGGCATCCTTACCAACAGTTATGGCCCTTGATGGCCCACGGAGGTTATTTCCTTGGCTGCTGCGAAAAACGCAACCACCAACAAGTCCCCCAAGAACGGCCGCTCAGCTTCGCGGCTCTCGTTCGCCAAGATCACCGACACACTCACTGTTCCGGATCTGCTCGCATTGCAGACCGAGAGCTTTGACTGGCTCGTCGGCAACGACATCTGGAAGAACCGCACGGCGGAAGGCGTGGCCCAGGGCCGCACAGACCTTCCCGCGCAGAGCGGGCTCGACGAGATCTTCGAGGAGATTTCTCCGATCGAAGACCTCGGCGAGACCATGCAGCTGTCGTTCACTGGCCCGGAACTTGAAGAGCCGAAGTACTCGATCGACGAGTGCAAGGAGCGCGGCAAGACGTTTGCCGCTCCTCTGTATGTGAACGCCGAGTTCATGAACCACCTCACGGGAGAGATCAAGACCCAGACGGTCTTCATGGGCGACTTCCCGCTCATGACCGAAAAGGGAACGTTCATCATCAACGGCACGGAGCGCGTCGTCGTTTCGCAGCTGGTGCGTTCGCCCGGTGTGTACTTCGACCGCATCCCCGAGAAGCTGTCCGACAAAGACATCTACTCCGCGCGCATCATTCCGAGCCGTGGCGCATGGCTCGAGTTCGAGATCGACAAGCGCGACCAGGTCGGCGTCCGCATCGACCGCAAGCGCAAGCAGAGCGTCACCGTCTTCCTGAAGGCGCTCGGTCTCACCAGCGAGCAGATCCTCGAGGAGTTCAAGAACTTCCCGTCGATCGCGCTCACCCTTGAGAAGGACACCATCCTGACCAAGGAAGAGGCGCTCAAGGACATCTACCGCAAGCTCCGTCCGGGAGAGCAGGTCGCGGCCGAGGCTGCGCGCGCGCTACTCGACAACTTCTACTTCAA
>JADGOT010000123.1 GCA_017882805.1 Glaciihabitans sp.
CCCGGTCGCTTCAAGGACTACATCGCGACACCGAAGTTCAACCTCTACCAGTCACTGCACACGACAGTTCTTGGTCCCCAGGGTCGTGCGGTCGAGATCCAGATCCGAACGCCCGAGATGCACCAGCGCGCGGAATTCGGTGTTGCCGCGCACTGGAAGTACAAGGAACGCGTCAATGGCGGCAAGAGCGCGGAAGCCGCGACTCAGGTTGCCGACACCGAAATGGCGTGGCTCGCACACATCTCGGACTGGCAGGCCGAGACGAGCGACCCCAGCGAGTTCCTCGACAACCTGCGCTTCGAGATCGGTGCAAAAGAGGTTTACGTCTTCACACCGCAAGGCAAGGTCATCGGTCTGCCTGCCGGCGCCACGCCGGTTGACTTCGCCTATGCCGTGCACACCGAGGTTGGGCACCGCACCATGGGTGCGAAGGTCAACGGCCGCCTCGTGCCACTCGACAGCGAGCTGCTGAGCGGCGACGCTGTCGAGGTGTTTACCTCCAAGAATCCGGATGCTGCACCGAGTCAGGATTGGCTCAATTTCGTCAAGAGCCAACGGGCACGAAACAAGATCCGTCAGTGGTTCAAGATCGAGCGCCGCGAGGAAGCAATCGAGCAAGGCAAGGATGCGATTGCGCGCGCGATGCGCAAGCAGAACCTTCCCCTTCAGAAGCTCATGAACCAGGATTCCTTCTCCGAGGTGGCGGCCCAGCTGCGCTACGACGACGTTTCCGCGCTGTACGCGGCGGTTGGCGAGGGCCATGTTTCAACGCAGTCGGTGATCGAGAAGGTCGTCGCTTCCATACAGACCGATGCCGAAGCAGAAGACTCTGAACTGGTCTTCACACCGAAGTCGCGAAGCAGTAAAGAGCTTAGGCACAGCGATTCTGGCGTCCTCGTTCGTGGCGCCCCCGACATCCTGGTCAAGCTGGCGAAGTGCTGCACTCCCGTTCCGGGTGACCAGATTGTGGGATTCGTGACTCGCGGTGCGGGTGTGTCCGTTCACCGCGCCGACTGCCGCAACGTCGAATCGCTCCTGACCGAGCCTGAGCGCATGATCGAGGTCGAGTGGGCCCCGTCGTCGAAGAGCGTGTTCTTAGTGCAGATCCAGGTAGAAGCCCTGGACCGCGCAGGTCTCCTGTCCGACGTCACTCGCGTGCTGAGCGAGAATCACGTCAACATCCTGTCCGCGACGGTATCCACATCGAGTGATCGTCTCGCGCTCAGCCGGTTCGTCTTCGAGATGGGGGACACGACGCACCTCGACGGCGTGCTCAACTCGGTGCGGAGGATCGATGCCGTGTATGACGTCTACCGCGTCAACTCTGGCTAGCCGCTAGCCTCTCGAGCGCAATTCTCTTGTTCGGCAGATTTCGCCGCCGATTCATCGCCCGTGCGCAGTCGAGGATGCTAATGCGTCCAAGGAACAAGAGGGCGCGAAGGATTTCTGCCTCGGTGTCATTCCAATCGGCGACGAATCTCGCCAGATCGATGGCTGTTCGCATTGGAGTGGTAACCGCCAAGCCCGCCAGCACGATCGTGTCATCGTGAAGCAGAACGACTTCGCGAAGGGCGAGCAGCGCTCCCAGGGCGGGACGCGCACGCGCGGTGATGTCGGCACACACCTCGTGGCGGCGCGGCGGCCGGAACTGTGCGCCCCAGATCCACGCCGCAGAATGTTGTTCCGCGATCAGACGAGCCGGAATCTCCGCGGCAAGCGCCGTCGCTCGCTGAACTGGCCCGGAAATCTCATCGAGCGGCGCAACACAGTCATCGACCCGGTACGCCTCGCCGTCGAGCACTAATGCGCTGAGTTCCGGCGCGGCAAAATCTGATCGGGAGAGAATGGAGGGCAGGCGCATTCCGCAACTATGGGCGATCGAGAGCCCTCAGAACGGGCGGTGGTCAAAGCTGTGGACAGGCCGGCCAGTGTGAATGGCCACCCAGTATTACTTGAGCGCGTCGAGCCAGATCTTGCGGGCGTCGAGCGCTTCCTGTGCTTTGGCAACCTTGACCTTGTCGCCACTGGCCGTAGCGTCGGCGAGTTCTCGCTCGAGCTTCGCGATCGCATCGTGAAGTTGGCTGGCGAGACCCTCGCTGCGTGCAGCCTTCTCGGGGTCTGACTTCTGCCAGTGCTCTTCATCCAGCTTGCGCACTGCCGTCTCAACCTTGCGCAGACGATCCTCGACGACCTTGACCTTGTCGCGGGGAACCTTGCCGATCTTGTCCCAGCGACGTTGGATGCCGGCGAGAGAATCCTTTGCCGTCGTGCGATCCGTAACGACCAGGAGTTTCTCTGCCTCGACCAGAAGTTCGAGCTTCTCAGCGAGGTTCGCCTCGAATTCGACGTTGTCTTTCGCATCAATGTCGGATTTTGCCGCATAGAGCGCATCCCCGGCAGTCTTGAACTGAGCCCACAGCGCGTCGTCGAACTTCTTGCCCGCCCGACCGGCGAGCTTCCACTCGTCGAGCAGGGTGCGATACGCAGGAATTCCATCCGCACCCTTGGCCAGCAGAGCCTCGGCCTTTGTGACGAGCTCCTGCTTGCGCGTGCGCGCATCCTTGTGGGTACTGTCGAGCTCGGCGAAGAACGCCTTGCGGTGGCCGTCGATGATGGCGCGAGCAGCGCGGAATCGCTTCCACAACTCGTTGCTCTCGTTTTTCGGCAGGCGAGGACCGTCTTGCTGGTGCTTCTGCCAGCTGGCGAATAGTTCGTCGAGGCTGGCGCTAACCTGCTTCCACTGCGCCTTCGCGGGATCCTGAGCGGCAAGCTTCTCGGCTTCTGCGACGATGGCCTCGCGCTCAACCAGAGCCGCGGCGACCAGGGCCTTCGACTCCTCTGACTGCTTTTCTGTTAGCTCCGTGACGGTGCCGCCGAGCGCCTCAAGTCGCGTGTGCAGCGCTGCCAGGTTGCCGACTGCGTTCGCCGTTGAGACGGATGCCGTAAGCGACTTGACTGCCTTGGCGACATCCGCCGCTGGTGCACCGCGCTTCGCCCGCTGTTCGAGCAGCGTGACCTGCCCGGCGAGCTCGGTGAATTTGCGCTCAAAATAGGCGAGCGCCTCTTCCGGCGAGCCATCCGGGTACTGGCCGACGGCGCGTTCGCCCTCGGGCTCGCGGACAAAGACGGTTCCCGTCTCGTCAACGCGGCCCCAAGGGCTCTGTTCGTCTGTTGCCACGATGTTCACCTTGTTTGCTCTGCGGGTAATGGTCGCAGGTGGTGCCCGACGACCGCCGTCCAGCCTATTGCACCCGCTTTGCAGGCGACCACGAACCTTACTTGATCGTTACCGACGTGATCGTGGTCGTTACCACGGGCGGACCATCATTCTTGCTATTCGTCGTGTCGCCGGACTTCGGAGGAATGATGCCCTTTGAGGTGATCTGGGAGTTCAGCTGGTCCAGCCCACCCACGATGTGGCCAAAGATCGAATACCCGCCTGCAGAGTCGGCCGGGATGTACGTGTCTTTGTAGGTAATGAAGAATTGGTGGCCCGAGCCATAGGCGTTGCCACTCGATCTCGCCTCGACGATCGAGCCCGCCGGATAAATATTGTCGACGGGTGTGTTCTCAAGCGGACCAAAGGAGTACGCGGCTGGGTCGGCGCCGGTCGCGGATGCCGTTCCGCACTGGAGCACGTAGAAGCCCGCGGTGGTGGTGCCTGGGCTGTTGGTCATCCGCCAGCACAGCAGTCCGTCGAAGTAGTGGCTATTCGCGTCGGTCAGGAACGACGCGACCGCCTGGGGCGCTGCAGCGCCCTGGAGCGTGATGTCGAGCTTCACGTCGTTGAGGGTCAGTGTGCCGGTCCAGGCCTTTGCTTGGGCAACACTTGGACTTGGCACATTCCCGATGTTCTTTCCCGCCGTTGCGGTGGGAGTGGGCGTCGGGGTTGCGGTCGCGGACGGCGTTGCCACGGGCTTGCCGGGGCCGGAGCTGAAATAGTAGATCTGCGTGAAGGTGGCCAGGGTAGCAACGACGACGAGCCCGATCAGAGCGAATACGTTGTCGCGTACCCGGCGCTTCGACTGGTGAGTGTGGACGGCCTGACGGGCGTTGTACCGACGCAACCGCTCGCGGGCCTCACGCGCTTCGCGGTCCGTGTTCTTGCTCGGTGCCACGTGTGTCCTCCAACGGTTGCTCGGGCGAGTGCCCCAGAGAACTTTACGGTGGCGGGTAAGGAGGCGCCAAATGCCGTGCCCAGCCCTGCGCCGGTCGCCGCCCGGCGATTGCCGGCCCAGGACAGTACGCTTATCGCACATGGACACCCGGCCCGGACTGCGCGGCGGCGCGACACCCCTCGCGGTACGGATGCGACCAACCAGCCTCGACGAGGTCGCCGGGCAAAAACACCTGCTCGGCCCGGGCTCACCCCTGGTCAGCCTTGCTGCCGACAAGTCGGGGGAGCAGGGCGCCGTGTCGGTCATCCTGTGGGGACCGCCAGGCACCGGCAAGACCACTCTGGCGCAGGCGGTCGCGCATAGTTCCGGCCGGAACTTCGTCGAACTCTCGGCCGTCAACGCCGGTGTTGCCGATGTGCGAAAGGTCATGGAGCAGGCGCTGTCGCAGCGCGACCTCTACGGCGTCACGACCGTGCTCTTCCTCGACGAGATACACCGCTTTTCAAAGGCACAACAGGATGCGCTCCTGCCCGGAGTCGAGAACGGCTGGATCATCCTGATTGCCGCGACAACCGAGAACCCTTCGTTCTCGGTGATCTCACCGTTGCTTTCGCGATCGCTGCTGCTGACCCTCGAGCAGCTCACCGACGGCGATCTGGGAATCGTGATCGACCGAGCGGTGACCGATGCCCGCGGTCTGGGGGACGCCGTGGTGCTCACGCCCGAGGCACGTGCCGCTCTCATCCGCCTGTCGTCGGGCGATGCGCGTCGCGCACTGACGGCCCTGGAGGCCGCAGCATTCAGTGCGACAGCATCCGCCGACCTCGATGAGGACGACCCGACCAAGCCGGTCGTTACGGATGAGATCGTCTCGCTCGCGGTTGATCGAGCACTGCTGCGCTACGACCGACAGGGTGACGAGCACTACGACGTGATCAGCGCCTTCATTAAGTCGATCCGCGGTTCGGATGCCGACGCTGCCCTGCACTACCTCGCGCGGATGATCGAGGCGGGGGAGGATCCGCGTTTCATCGCTCGCCGGGTCATGATCAGCGCGGCCGAGGACGTTGGGATGGCCGACCCGCAGGCGCTGGTGATTGCAGTTGCCGCCGCGGACGCGGTTCAGTATGTCGGAATGCCGGAGGGTCGCATCCCGCTCGCGGAGGCCGTCGTGTACCTGGCGACCGCCCCCAAGTCGAATGCGTCATACATGGCCCTGGATGCCGCGATCGCCGACGTACGCGCTGGAAACTTCGGCAGAGTCCCACCACCCCTGCGTGACGCCCACTATGCGGGTGCGAAGAAGCTGGGCCACGGAAAGGGCTACAAGTACTCCCACGACTCCGAACTCGGCGTGGTCGAGCAGCAATACCTCCCCGACGAATTG
The DNA here is from genome assembly GCA_017882805.1 of Glaciihabitans sp. GTDB lineage: Bacteria > Actinomycetota > Actinomycetes > Actinomycetales > Microbacteriaceae > Galbitalea. Next base: position 5,506 of record JADGOT010000123.1, read on the forward strand.
CTTGGCGTCAACTACTACAAGCCCACGGAGCACGGCAACGAGCGAGACGTCTCCGCTCGCTGGGACAAGCTGAAGCGGATCATCCGGGGGAAGTAACTGGGCAGGGGCGCTGTGTTATGCTTATGGCTGCCTAAATCCAGTTCATTGCGCACGGCTGCTGCTTCGAACCGGCAAAGGAGTTTCAGGTCTTTAGCCGATCTGGTTCCGTGGCAAACATCCTCTACTTTCACCGACTGCTCCTTGCGCGCTTTTGCGGAGGCGTGAGAGCCCGGTTATCCATCTGCCTGTTTAATCGAAAGAGAACCTGTGTCTACCAAGTCACGTACCCGCAGCAAGACTCGCCTGTCTCGCGCGCTGGGCATTGCACTGACCCCGAAGGCCGCCAAATACCTCGAGAAGCGTCCGTACGCTCCGGGTGAGCACGGCCGCACCAAGCGCAAGGCCGACAGCGACTACGCCGTCCGTCTTCGCGAGAAGCAGCGTCTTCGCGCCCAGTACGGCATCCGCGAGGCGCAGCTGAAGATTCAGTTCGAAGAGGCACGTCGTGCCGCTGGCCTGACCGGTGAGAACCTGGTCGAGCAGCTCGAGATGCGCCTCGATGCCATCATCGTTCGCTCGGCGATCGCTCGCACGACGGCGCAGGCTCGCCAGATGGTTGTGCACCGTCACATCCTCGTCGACGGCCAGCTCGTCGACCGTCCGTCGTTCCGCGTCAAGCCGGGCCAGCTCGTTCACGTTAAGGCCCGTTCGGAGGGCATGGAGCCGTTCCAGGTTGCCGCCGCTGGCGGACACGTGGATGTCCTGCCGAAGCTTCCGCCCTACCTCGAGGTCGAACTCGACAAGCTTCAGGTGCGTCTCGTACGTCGTCCCAAGCGCGCCGAAGTTCCCGTGACCTGCGAAGTTCAGCTGGTCGTGGAGTACTACGCAGCGCGCTGATCTCGCTCCCCACGGCACGGACGCCACGTTGCTTCGCAACGCGTCGTTACCGGCGCGTGTGGGCCCACGGTCGCTTCGCGCCACTCGATCACCGCTTACAACAAGGCGGGTCACCCAACCGGTGGCCCGCCTTGTTGTGTTTGCGCCGATAGGCTTGGGACCACCCACAAACTTAGCTAGGAGCGTGAAATGAAGAACATTCTGTTGCTCGTTATTGGTGTTGGAGCCGGATTCGCGATCGCCCACCAGGTCAGCAAGACGCCGGCTGGCAAGCAGTTCTTTGAGGACGTCGATACGCGTGCGAAGGAGTTCAGCGCCGCCCTGATCGACGGTTACAAGACCCGCGAGGCCCAGCTCCGCTCGGAGTAAGTCGCCACAAGTTCAACTGATCGCCGGGTCTCGATACGCCACTTCGCGGCTACTCGACCACTGGCAGGGAAAACCATGCAAACTGCAGACATTCAAAGCCGCTGGCTCAACTTTTTTGGCGAGCGCGGCCACACCATCGTGCCGTCGGCGTCTCTGGTCAGCGATGACCCCACCCTGCTGTTCACGGTCGCGGGGATGGTCCCATTCGTTCCGTACCTGACCGGCCTGGTTCCGGCTCCGTTCCCGCGCGCTACAAGCGTCCAGAAGTGCATCCGAACCCTCGACATCGAGGAGGTCGGCAAGACCCCTCGGCATGGAACGTTTTTCCAGATGAACGGCAACTTTTCATTCGGCGACTACTTCAAGGAGCAGGCGATTGCGTACGCCTGGGAGCTGCTCACGTCATCTGAGGCCGAGGGTGGCCTCGGTTTTCAGCCGAAGGATCTCTGGGTCACCGTCTACAAGGATGACGACGAGGCGATTGCACTGTGGAAGAAGATCGCGGGCCTCCCAGAGGAGCGCATCCAGCGGCTCGATATGGACACCAACTACTGGTCGACCGGCCAGCCGGGGCCTGCGGGTCCCTGCTCAGAGATCTTCTTCGACCGGGGCCCGGCCTACGGGCAAGACGGCGGTCCGGCAACGGATGATGACCGTTACGTCGAGATCTGGAACCTCGTCTTCATGCAGTACCTGCGTGGCGAGGGCACGGGCAAGAGCTTCGAGATCCTGGGCGAACTGCCCAAGAAGAATATCGACACCGGTATGGGCATGGAGCGCGTCGCGTTCTTGACCCAGGGGGTCGAGAACTTTTACGAAATCGACCAGGTTCGTCCGGTGCTCGACCGTGCTGAGGCTCTCTCGGGCCGGCGCTATGGCGCAGTGCATGAGGACGACGTTCGGATGCGCGTGGTTGCCGACCACGTGCGGTCTTCGCTCATGCTGATGTCCGATGGTGTAACCCCGAGCAATGAGGGTCGCGGCTACATCCTCCGCCGTCTGATGCGTCGCAGTGTTCGGGCGATGCGCCTTCTCGGTGTTGAGGAGCCCACGTTCGCCGAACTGTTCCCGGCGTCGCGCGACGCCATGAAGTCGGCCTACCCGGAGGTCGCGACCGAGTTCGACCGGATCTCCCGTCTCGCGCTTGGCGAGGAAGACACGTTCCTTCGCACCCTCACGGCCGGTACGGCCATTCTGGATGTCGCGGTCAACAAGACAGCGAAGAAGGGCGAAAAGCAGCTCGCGGGGGACACCGCGTTCCTGCTGCACGACACCTTCGGTTTCCCAATCGACCTCACGCTCGAAGTTGCCGAGGAGGCTGGTCTGACCGTCGACCGCGCCGCGTTCGACACGCTCATGCTCGAGCAGCGCACCAAGGCAAAAGCCGACGCGAAGGCAAAGAAGACGGCACTGGCCGATCTCTCGGTCTACAGCGAGTTCCGCGCCGCGGGCGAGACCGTGTTCACGGGCTACGACTTGCTCACCACCGAGAGCACGATTCTCGGGCTCATCGTCGGTGGCGTGTCAGTTGATCGCGCCGTAGTCGGTGACATCGCCGAGGTCATCCTCGCCGAGACCGCGCTCTATGCCGAGTCGGGCGGCCAGGAGGCCGATGCGGGCGCAATTGTAGGCAAGGGCTTCGACCTTGAGGTTCTCGATGTGCAGAAGCCTGTCAAAGGACTAACTAGTCATCGCGTTCAGGTGCGCAGCGGCGAGGTCGCCGTGGGCGACGCAGCAACGAGTGTCGTCGATCCGACCTGGCGGCACGCCGCGGCTCAGGCGCACTCGGCGACCCACCTCATCCACGCGGCGCTTCGACAGACGCTCGGCGAAGAAGCGCACCAGGCTGGCTCGTACAACAAGGCCGGCTACATGCGGCTCGACTTCAACTGGAACAAGCCACTCTCGCCGGCTACCCGCAGTGAGATCGAAAACATCGCCAATAACGCGATCGTCGAAAATCTCGAGGTGACGACGAGGGTCCTTCCTCTCGAGGAGGCAAAAGCGCTCGGCGCGATGGCGTTGTTTGGCGAGAAGTATGGCAACGAGGTTCGGGTCGTACAGATCGGCAGCCCGTGGTCGCTCGAGCTATGCGCTGGCACCCACGTCAGCCGTTCGTCCGAGGTTGGTCTGATCAACCTCGTGAGTGAGTCATCGATTGGTTCGACGAACCGCCGAATCGAATCTCTTGTCGGCCTCGATGCCTTCAAGGACCTTGCCGCGGAGCGGGCGATCGTCTCGACACTCTCGTCCTCTCTCAAGACGCCGCGCGAGCAGCTACCCGAGCGCATCGCCGAGCTCGCAGCCAACCTAAAGGCAGCAGAGAAGCGAATCGCCGCGTACGAGGCCAGCGAACGAAGCGGTCGAGTTCCGGCCATTGCGCAGTCGGCGACGCGTGTTGGCGACGTCTTGCTCGTCGTCGAAAATGTCGGGGCACTCGGCTCGACAGATGACCTTCGATCGCTTGCCACGAGTGTGCGCGAGCGTCTGGGGGTCGAGGCCTCGGTGACGGCACTAGCAGCGACCGTAGATGGTAAGCCGTCTGTCATCGTCGCGACGAATGAGGCTGCGCGAAAGGCGGGTGCAAGCGCGGGCACGTTGGCTAAGATCGCGGCTGGGATTCTCGGTGGTGGCGGTGGTGGCAAAGACGACCTCGCGCAGGGCGGCGGCTCCAATGTGGCTGCGATAGGCACCGCGCTTGATGCCATCCGCGAATCGTTCGTCGCATAGGGCAATTGTGCGACCAGGAGTTCGCGTCGGGGTGGATGTCGGCAAAGTCCGAATCGGTGTTGCCCGCAGTGATTTTCATGGCATTCTGGCGACTCCCGTTGAAACGGTTTCCCGGGGAATCGGCGACATCGAGCGCATCCTGGCCATCGCGACAGAAGCCACGGCTATCGAGCTGATCGTGGGGCTTCCCTTGTCGCTCGCGGGGAGGGCTACCGCCTCGACTGACGATGCCACACAGTTCGCTTCGCGCCTCGCGGCGGCGACCGAATTGCCGGTGCGTCTGGTGGATGAACGGTTGACGACGGTGTCTGCCCAGGCCGCGCTCCGGGAGTCCGGCAGATCGTCGCGTCAATCGCGTTCCGTAATTGATCAGGTTGCCGCTGTTATTATCGTCCAGCACGCTCTGGACTTTGAGCGAGCAGCGGGAACCCCGCCGGGCGAGATCGCCCACCCGGACGAAGGGCAGCACAATGGCCGATGAGCCAACCTGGGATGACCTCTTTGGCGAGCCGCTCAACCCGGTGCAACCACCCGTGGCGCAACCGGTCACTCCGGTTCAGCCGGTGCCGACCCAGCAGCCGGTACCGACCCAGCAGCCGGTACCGACCCAGCAGCCTGTGCAGGCGACACCCGTCCAACCGGCGCCATCCAGCCTTCCGCCGCTCTCGTCGGCGCCTGCCCCGTCGGCTCCTGCATATGGTGCCCCCGTGCAGAACACTCCGACGTATTCTCCGACGCCATCGGTTCCCGCGCCCGCCGCTGCAGGGCAGCCGATCCAGCCCGCGCCGACTCCGACCTACGCGAGCCAGCTCCCTCCTGCACCCACCC
>JADGOT010000010.1 GCA_017882805.1 Glaciihabitans sp.
GCGGCGTTCGAAGAAGGCCACGACCAAGGGACAGCCGCGTGGGCAGATCATCGATGCCGTCTCCATCAGCGAGCGCCCCGCTGAGGTCGAGGATCGCGCGGTGCCTGGGCACTGGGAAGGCGATCTGATCAGCGGCTCCAAGAACAGCCACATCGCGACCCTCGTCGAGAGGCGCTCTCGCTTCACGATGCTGGTGAAGGTGGATGGCAAGGATACGGCGACGGTGGTCGCAGCCCTTCAGAAGCAGATCACGAAGCTGCCAGTCGAACTTCGACGATCGCTCACCTGGGACCGCGGGATGGAGATGGCTCAGCACGTGGCCTTCAGTGTCGCCACGGAGGTGCAGGTCTACTTCTGTGATCCGCAGAGCCCTTGGCAACGAGGCACGAACGAGAACACGAACGGCCTCCTTCGCCAGTACTTCCCGGACGGCACGGACCTATCGACCTTCTCGCAAGCCGGATTGAACAAAGTTGCTCGCCAGCTCAACGAGCGGCCACGGAAGACCTTGGGCTTCAACACTCCGGCGGCTACGCTGTACGAAAGTGTTGCGATGACCGGTTGAACTCACCATCAACTCCTTCTTCTTCGTGTCGACGGAGATCACCGGTACGTCGCGTTCGATGCAGCCCTGCGCCTTGGCGTTGATGTACTCGAACTGCGCGTTGCGATCCGGATGCTGCTTGCCCTCGACGGCCTTGTTCGGCGCCTGGAGGCTGTAGCCGTGATCGCGCAACAGCTTGCCGACGGTCTTGTCGCTGATTCGAATCCCGAGGAACAACTCGGCCGCCAGCACCGTCGTGCTCTTGCACGTCCATCGCAACGGTGACCCTGGGTCGCCGCGGGTGACCGGGTCGACGAGCTGCTCCAGCGCCAGCCACACCTCCGGATGGGCGACTTCGTACGGTCGCTTGCCTGGACTCCGCCGAACCTTGACGACGTCCTCGGGACGCGCACCTGCGCGCGCTTCGTCTCGACCCTTTCGCACCGTGCTGATCGCCATCCCGGTGGCTCGCGCCACCGTCGCGACGCCGCCGTAACCGATCGCACCGGCCTCCGTGCCGGCCCAGAGCCGTCGAGCGCGCTCATCCATGGTCGCCTTCAGCAGGCGCCACTTCTGGCGTACCGACCTCTCCGCGTCCACATCGAACGTAGATCACGCCGAGCGGCGTCGTATGGATCCCCGCCGATCCATTTTCGAGCGCGACTCGATCGACTCAGGCATTCGAGGACCCTAAGGTTAGGGGCTTTCCCTGTGGTCCTTGCCGGGTGCATGTCGCCGGTCATGTACTTCGGCGGCGGGAAGTCGGCGGAACAAGCGCAGCACGACACGCTGAAGGAGCTCGGCCGGCTTCCGCGCGTGTGGTCGGTCGCATGCGCGTCGACCGTCCACGGATCGACGCGATGTTCGGACGTGAGTTCTGGATGTCGACGGTCGCCGACTACGAACGCAGCAAGTTGACGCAGGAGGCGTTCGCCCTTCGGCGTGGGTTGCTGTGACGAGGTTGCGGCCGTGTCTTCAGGCTGCGACGGCGTGGTAACCTCGACCGCACCTACGGCGCCCGGGCGCAGATGCGGCGGGTGGCGAGATCGCAATCGAGCTGAGCAACGGCGTGCGGCTTCGACTGCCCGCCGTGGCGGATTTCAACGAGCTGACTGCCCCTGCGTTGCGAAGAACTGTGAAGCCGGCGAACGCCGCGACGCGGGTCGGAATCGTACGGTGATGTCAGAGCGCGCATTCCGGAGTTCACGTGCGGTCCTGATCAGCGCGGCTACGACGGCGGTCGGATGCTTCCACTGGCAACACGCCCCCGGCTACGAGTCGCGGGGTGCGATGGTGAAGCAGGAGCTTCGGGTCGAGACCGGGCGGCTCTGCCACTTCGGCGCATGTGACAAGCGCGGGCCGGGCGGGATGTTCCGATTCGCTGATGTCGACTTCTACGGCGCCTATGGCGCGAGGAGGATGATGACCCGGTTCGCGATCACCTACGGCGGCTTGCGCGCGAGCTGCAGCGCTCCCGGTTCCGATCCGGACCGACCGTTCGCGTGTGCGATCACCGGGTCCGGGGATGCGGCGTACGATCTCGTGCTGGGGCCGGGGTGCACTGGCGGCACGATGTCGCAGGTCGGCCAACCCGGAGGCTGGTCGATCCAGACCGACACCGTCACCACCGGCGGGCTCGTCGCCCCGGGACGCGAGGTCTCGCTGATGGACACGACGGGCGCGCTGGCAATCTCGGATGCGCTGACCAGCGACAACATCGATGTGTTCAGCCGCCCCAGTCCGGCCCTGTCTCCCGCCCAGATGCTGGCGCTGGTCGCGGTCCATGCGTTCCTCCAGATGGACGAGCACCCGCCGGAGTGCCTCGTCGCGTCGGCCGGTTGACACCGCTCGTAGGTGAGCGTCCGCCGGACCGCGCCGGGATCACCCGCTTGACTCGTGGCTGATCAGCTCGCGGTCGCCGTCAGGACCCGAGGCTCTCGAGCCCGATCCGAACGGCGACATGGTGGACGTCGCAGGACTTCGCGTCGGGTTTGCTCGCGGTGAGAATTGCGATCGAGGGCGCTGTCACTCCCAGAGCTACGACGAGGTCATTGCGGGGTTCGAGCGTGAGGGGAGCGGCGACATATTGCCGACCGAATTTCGAACCCTCGCCCGAGATGGAAAGATGACGCTCATTGTCGGGTTACTTCTGATCGGGGCCTCGGGCGGCTTCCTGCTCCTTCGGCAGAAACGCTCGGTCCATGTCCGACACGTTGCGATCGCCACGATCGGGTTGGCCAGTGTCTTCCTCTTGCTGGTGCTCAAGACTCTGGTCTCCGGGCACGGCATCCAGCGCGACAACTCGATGAGCTACGGACCGGTGTTGGCGATGGTCTCGTCCGCACTCCTCTTGCGGACCGCCGTTCGACTGGGATTGCGGTCGGGCGTCTCGGAGCCGATTCGATGATCACCTGCCCGATGTGTGCCGAGGAGATCGCGGCAACAGACGTCACCTGCCCGCATTGCGGCAGCCCGACCGGCGTTCGGCTATCAGCCGCGGCACCCCGCGCCACACAAACGGCAGGTCCCGCCACGAGCCGAACCAAGCTGCTCGCGATCGGCGCAGGCCTGGCCATCCTCGCCGGTATTGCGGTCGTGATCACCGTGAAGATGAGGTCGTCGACTTCAGCGAGTCCGACCGCATCGACCTCGCCATCAGCTCCAGCGGCAACCTCCCCAAAGCCGAGCGCACCGACACCCACGCCAGCGCCCGCACGGCGACCGATCGCCAGCCCGCCTCTTCAACAAGGCGACGTCGTCGCCCTCGTGCAGGCCCAAGCCGCCTCGCTCACCGACCTGATCCGGCTCTCCAAGGCGGACGCGGTGGTGCGAAGGGCGCTGACCGGGCACGTGACTGAGGAGATGCAGCGTCACTACTCGAACGTCGGGACCGACGAGAAGCGTGCGGCGATTGCCGGCGCTCATCAGGTGCTTGCGCATGCCAAGGAGGTCAACAACCGCAATCCGCCTGAAGAAAGTGTGAACTCCGGTGTGAACGGTGGCTCGGGAGCAGCTTCCCGGCTTGACCGAGCGGACGAATCGGGTAGGATTTCAACGGCTCTGCGGGATTAACTCAGTGGTAGAGTGTCAGCTTCCCAAGCTGAACGTCGACGGTTCGAATCCGTTATCCCGCTCGATACTTACGCCGCCTGAAAGGGCGGCGTTTTCGCTTTCCCACCATTCTTCCCACCACTAACCCAACTGCCGAATACA
>JADGOT010000124.1 GCA_017882805.1 Glaciihabitans sp.
CAAATAGATACCGAGCCCGAAGGCCACGCAGTGCAGAAGACCAATCAGAACCGACCAGACCAGGTTCAGGCTGAGTACCTGAGTGATCACAAGACCAAATCCCGCAACACCGATTCCCGCACTCCACGCGGCAAGCACTAGCGATTGGGCAGCAATCACGGCCGCAATGAGTCCCGCGGTGGTGAGGTTAACCCGAGTTCTCGTCATGAACTCACATTAGCGAGCGAAAGGCTACTCCACCGGCCCTGACGTGATGATTCCGGAGCCCGAGCTGGTAGCGCGGCGTGAGACGCGCGAACGCCCCTGTCCGGGCCGGGTGGGTTCGGGGAGGGCATCCAGCACGGAATCGAGCAGTTCGTCGGCGTTGCTCACGCGGCGCGATGAGCGCGGCGCGCGGGCCAACGGGATCTCCAGCACGGTCGCATCCGCGGCTCCAGCAGAGAACTCCTCAGCAGAGAACTCCTCAGCGGTCGAGACCTCAGCAGGCGATGCCTCGGGTGCTGCCGCGCGACCGCCACGCGATCGACCAGTGCGTTTCGGCTCCGGTGCAACCTCGGCGGGAACATCCGCGTGCTCGACGTGATCGGAGTGGACCGTGCTCGCGGCGACCTGGGCAAGCGCCTTGCGCACGTCTTCGGTGATCGCGTGGGTTCCGTTGGTCGGTGCGCTCGCTCCGCTGCGGGGAGCAGTGGATGCCGAACCACCGGAAGCGGGACCCTTTCCGCCGCGGCCGCGCCGACCGCTGCCCTCGACGGGCGGCTGTGCAGTCTGGCGGTGACGGGTAACGGGATCGTGGTGCACGATGATGCCGCGACCCGCGCAGTGCTCGCACGGCTCGCTAAACGACTCCAGCAGGCCGAGTCCGAGCTTCTTACGGGTCATCTGGACGAGTCCGAGCGAAGTGACCTCGGCGACCTGGTGCTTGGTTCTGTCGCGTGACAAGCATTCAACGAGCCTGCGCAACACGAGGTCCCGGTTCGATTCGAGCACCATGTCGATGAAGTCGACGACGATGATGCCGCCGATGTCGCGGAGTCGAAGCTGGCGCACGATCTCCTCGGCGGCCTCGAGGTTGTTCTTGGTGACCGTCTCCTCGAGGTTTCCGCCGGAGCCGACGAACTTGCCTGTGTTGACGTCGACGACTGTCATAGCCTCGGTGCGGTCGATAACCAGCGAACCGCCTGATGGCAACCAAACCTTGCGGTCGAGCGCCTTTTCGATCTGCTCGCTGATGCGGTAGGTGTCAAATGCATCGCCAGGCTCGTCGTAGGTCTGCACTCGATCGAGCAGGTCTGGGGCGACAGAACGCAGGTAGGTCTCGATCGTTGCCTGGGCATCCTCGCCAGAGATGACGAGCTTCTGGAAGTCCTCGTTGAAGACGTCCCGAACGATCTTGACGAGAAGATCCGGCTCAGAGTGCAGCAGAACCGGAGCCTGCTGCGTCTCCACGAGGCGACTGATCTCGGCCCACTGGCTAGTGAGGCGATTGACGTCGAGCGTCAGCTGCTCCTCGGTCGCGCCCTCGGATGCCGTGCGCACGATGACGCCGACGTTCTCGGGAAGAACCTGCTTGAGGATGGTCTTGGGGCGCGCGCGCTCGGTGTCGGGCAGCTTGCGGCTGATTCCATTCATCGAGCCGTTCGGAACGTAGACGAGGTAGCGTCCGGGAAGGCTGACCTGGCTGGTGAGGCGGGCGCCCTTGTGTCCGACCGGATCTTTCGTGACCTGGACGAGTACGCGGTCGCCAGGCTTGAGCGCGAGCTCGATGCGGCGCGGCTGGTTCTTACCACCCTCGCTCTCGGCCGCTGCGGCCTCCCAGTCGACCTCGCCGGAATACAGCACGGCGTTGCGACCGCGACCGATATCGACGAAGGCGGCCTCCATGCTCGGAAGCACGTTCTGCACACGACCGAGGTAGACGTTGCCGATGAGGCTCGCCTCGGCGGCCTTGGCTACGTAGTGCTCGACGAGCACCCCGTCTTCGAGAACACCGATCTGGATGCGGCCGAGGCCACTGCGCACGACCATGACCCGGTCGACGCTTTCGCGGCGGGCAAGGAATTCTGCTTCGGTGACGACCGGACGACGACGACCGGCATCCCGACCATCACGACGACGCTGCTTCTTCGCCTCGAGGCGGGTTGAACCCTTGACGCGCTGCGGCTCCGTAATCGGAGCGGCTGCTGCACGCGGCTGGCGAACCTTGACGACGACGTTCGGCTCGTTGTCGCCCTCGCGCGGTTCCTCCCCGGGACGGCGACGCGAGCGGCGGCGAACGCCCTGGGCCGAGTCGCCCTGATCATTGCCGTTGGAGTTGCCGTTGGAGTTGTTGCTGCGCTGGTTACCCTGGCCACCGCTCTGCCGAGGCAAGGGCGGAAGTGGGGCAATATCCGGCGCCTGGAACAGCAAAGAGGTCGTCGGACGCGCGGTCGTCTTCGTGGGCTGGCTGGTCGGCTCGCCCTGCGACTCGCCGACCGCGGCGGCCTTCTTGGGTGCTGACCGCCGGCTCTTCGGCGCTACGGCCTCGGCGTCCGGAATCGGTATTGACCCGCCCGGCGCAGCGTTCACGTGGTCGGCCGCGGACTTCGCAGCAGTTGCCCGCTTGCGAGGCGCTTTGGTGGGCGGCGCTTCGACGAGCTCAGGGGCCGAACTAGTCGCCGGAGCCGAGCTTGCGGGGGCTTCTGCCGCCGCACCACGCCCGAAGAGCTTTCCGCGCCTCTTGGGGGCCTTGACTGAATCGGATGAATCGGTGGAAGTTGCGTCTTCATTCACCATCGCTGGTGTACTCCTTGGCCGTGTGGGCGACCGCGCCACCCACCGGGTACTCTTCTCGAACGCTCTCCGCCCGCAATTTTCTGCAGTTCAGATGCGCTACTAATCCTTCACGTTTGCAACGTGTTGCGTTATTTGGAACTCGCTATCCAACACCGAGACAGGTACGAGCTAATCGTTCTGCTTGGCGGCCCGGTTCACCCTTCACGAGTTCGCCCGGTAAAGCCTTCTTTGGCGTCATCCAGAGCGCGGCTCTGGGTTGACTTATCCAAATTATCGCACGCATTCGCATTCCCCGGGATTTGGGCCGTGCAATAATCCGATGGTGAACGACGTGGCTCCATACAAACGCCCAACTCCTCTCGCAATACTTCTGGTCGTGGGGGGGTTTCTTGCATTCCTCGCTGCGTTCGAACTGACCCTCGACAAGTTCCAGGCGCTTGAGCATCCCGCCAGCGTCCATCACCTGAACTGCGATGTCAGCGTCGTTGTGCAGTGCAGCCTGAACCTGGGTTCTGCGCAGGGCTCCGCGTTTGGGTTTCCGAACCCGGTAATCGGTCTCGCCGGCTACTTCACTGTGCTCGTGGTCGGCATGGCAATCCTCGCGGGCGCGCAGTTCGCCCGGTGGTTCTGGCTCGTGTTCAACTTCGGACTGACCTTCGCCATTGCCTTCGTGATCTGGCTCATGAGTCAAAGCATCTTTATTCTCGGCACTCTTTGCCCGTGGTGCATGGTGGTCTGGGTCGTCACGATCCCGACCTTCTTGTCCGTGACGCTCTACAACTTCTCGACCGGTGCGATTCCATCGAACGCGCGCTTTCAGAAGTTCGCCACGGCGACGCGAACCTGGATTCCGCTCATAAGCCTCGTCTGCTACCTCACCGTGGCGGTAATAGCGCAACTGCGCCTCGACGTACTTCACCACCTGTAGCCGATGACGGATCCACTCGACCCAATCGGAGAACCGCCCGCGACCGAATCCCACTCTTGGCGCCACCTGCTGCAGGGTCTGCTCGTGCTGCTGCTCGTCGCGGCAGTGATCGTCGTCACCCTCGTCGTCGTCACGCACCGGGATCTGCCGCCCAAGCACTCGACCGAGTCGAGCACTCCGACTCCGAAGAACATGGCGAGCGACGGCGTTCTGCTCGAGGGCAAGAACGGCCAGATTTTCGCGAAACGAACACCGGCGGTCGCGATTGGTTCCGTGACTCCGACCGACACGTCGGCGCATTCGGACACGATCAACATCGTCGAGTACATCGACTTCCAGTGCCCGTACTGCCTCCAGTTCGAGCAGACCAATCTCAGTGCCACCGCTGCGCTGGTCGCATCTGGCAAGGCGACGCTCGAGATCCATCCGATCGCGATCCTCGACCGAAGTTCGCAGGGGACGCGGTATTCATCGCGCGCCGACAACGCCGCCGCCTGCGTCGCCAACTTTTCTCCCGATGCGTTCCTGAACGTCACGAGTGCGCTCTTCCAGTACCAACCCGCAGAGGGAAGCTCGGGATTGACGAACGCTACGCTCCTTACCGTTCTCGGTAAGGCCGGGGTCTCTGGCACCGAGATCACGCGGTGCGTCGATAACGAAACTTTCCGCGACTGGGTGAGCGCAACGACCAAGGCGGAAACCGATGGCACCTTCGAGCATGTCGCCGCTACGCCTACACAATTTCAGGGCACCCCGACGGTTTTCGTCAACGGCGTGCAGTATCCGGGATCCCTGACGGATGCCGCGGAGTTCGAAGACTTCGTCGCCGCGCAGGCGGCGGGCTAGACGCCTAGTCGAACCAGAGCGCGAGCTCTCGCGCCGCTGACTCGGGTGAGTCACTGCCGTGCACAAGGTTCTGCTGCACCGCGAGCCCCCAGTCTCGGCCCAGGTCGCCGCGAATGGTGCCTGGCGCTGCGGTCGTGGGGTCAGTCGTTCCCGCGAGCGCGCGGAATCCCTCGATCACTCGGTTTCCCGCAACACGGACTGCCACGATCGGACCGCTCTCCATGAACTCGACAAGGGGTTCGAAGAATGGCTTGCCCGCGTGCTCCTCGTAGTGCTTGGTGAGCAACTCGTGGCTGGCCTCAATCATCCTGATATCAACAAGCTGATATCCCTTTGCTTCGATCCGACGCAGGATCTCACCCGTCAGGTTGCGGGCCACTCCGTCGGGCTTGACGAGTACGAGGGTTTCTTCGACGGTCATGAGGTCTGTCCTTCTGTGGGGTTGGGGTTCGAGGAGTTGGCGCGATCAATCTGGCGGGCACGCACGAAGCAGAAGATCCACATCGCGACGAAAAAACCGGCTGCGACATAGAGGGCTGGCAGCAGAACACCGGTCGCCAACAGCGCTGCCTGCAGCACCCAGCCCACCCAGACACCCCACGGGTAGCGAACGATCCGGGTCGTGAGCGCGAGAAACGCCACGAGGACCGCGCCTCCGCCAAACGCGGCGAGCGGCGGCAGAGCGTGCAAGCCGAAGACCGTGAGGGCCACGAAAAAGACCAGTACGGCTTCAAGTGCGAGCACGATGGTCAGCAGGCTCTCGGTCAGGGACCGCTGCCGGCGAGGTCGAGCTTCGCGGCGAGCGCGGGACTCGGTCACGGCTTCCAGCCCTGTGTTCGCGCGTAGATGATCGCGTCGCCCACGAGCGTGATGGATCCGGTGACCAGCGCAGCACCCTTCTCGGTCTTGGACGCGCGCTCTCGCGCCAGCTCAAGAGCCGCCTCGAGTGAGGGCTCCACCGTGACGCGCGCGGCACCGGCAATCGCCGTGGCGATCGCCGCAAGGTCCTTCGCGGGAACAGCACGCTCCGACGTGGACTGCGTGATCACGAAATCATCAACCACGCCGTCAAGAGCGTGCAGGATGCCTGAGGCATCCTTGTCACCGAGAATTCCGATAACCGCAGTGACGTGATCAAACGTGAAGTATTCCGTAAGCGCCACAGCCAGGGCCCCGGCGCCATGCGGGTTATGCGCGGCATCCACGAGCACCGTGGGCTCAGTACCCACGACCTGGAGACGACCGGGCGAGGTGGCCGTGGCGAGTCCCTCGGCGAGAACATCCTGGTTGAGCGGAAGAGTGCCGCCTCCGATAAACGATTCGACTGCGGCGATCGCGAGCGCGGCATTGCCTGCCTGGTGATCGCCGAACAGCGGAAGGAACAGGTCGGCGTAGGTCCCGGCGATCCCCCGGACCGTGATGACCTGGCCACCGACGGCAACGGTGTCCGTCACGAGTTCGAAGTCGGACCCCGCAACGGCGAGTGTCGACTCGGTGAGCTCCGCTGCGCGCTGTAGCTCGGCGAGTGCTTCGGGAACCTGGGCCGCCGAAACAACCGAGGCGGCGGGCTTGATGATGCCCGACTTCGTGCGGGCGATCGCAGCGACTGTGTTACCGAGGCGGGCCTGATGGTCGAGCGCGATAGGCGTGAAGACGGCAACCTGCCCGTCGGCGACGTTTGTGGAATCCCACTCGCCGCCCATTCCCACCTCGAGTACGACAACATCCACCGGCGCATCCGCGAAGGCCGCAAACGCAAGAAGCGTCAGCGCCTCGAAGAAACTCAACGGCTCCTGGTCGCTGAGCTCGAGCTCGGCATCGGTGATGTCGAGGAAGGGTCGGATGTCGCGCCAGTTCGACACAAATGCCGCGTTACTAATGGGGACGCCGTCGATCACGATGCGCTCGTTGACCCGCTCGAGGTGCGGGCTGGTCAGCATTCCCGTGCGCAGCCCATGAGCGCGCAGGACGCTCTCGATCATCCGACTCGTGGATGTCTTGCCATTGGTTCCCGTGATGTGAATTACGGGATACGCCCGCTGCGGATCGCCGAGCAATTCGGCCGCGCGACGCGTCGCCTCGAGTCGAGGCTGGGGCGCACTCTCACCGACGCGTTCAAGCAACTCCTCGTAGACCTCGCGAGCGTCGCGCTCCATGAGGGCGTCGTCGAAATCGCCAGGCTCGCGGTCGTCGCCGTCTTCGTTCTTAGACATCTACTTGCTCAGACTTCCACACATCGATAACGAGTACGCCCTCATTCGAATTCTGCCCGGCGGCAAGCGTCGAGCGATGCGAACCTGCGGTCGCGTTGAGCGCCGCATCCGTTGCCGGATCCGCCTGGAACTCAATAGTGAGCGCGGGGGCAAGAGTTTCGCCAGCAATCGTCTCACTGAACTGCTGCAGCGCGCTGACATCGCTCTGTTCGCTCCCCCGGATCGCCAGTGTGATTCGGTCGCTGACCTGCAGCCCCGCGGCCTTGCGCGTGTCCTGAATGGCGCGGATGACATCGCGAGCGAGCCCCTCGGCTTCGAGCTCGGGTGTCGTCACCGTATCGAGCAGGACGAAGCCGCCGCCTGGCAGAAAGGAAATCGCGGTCGACTCATCGGAGGCACGAAGTTCGAGCTCGAACTCCCCCTCGACCAACTCGAGGCCGCCAACGACCACAGTGTCGCCGGTCTGCTTCCAGTCGCCGGCCTTCGCCGCCTGGATGACCGACTGAACCTGCTTACCGATGCGCGGACCCGCGGCGCGCGCATTTACTGTCAGTTGCCGCGTGATTCCGTATGCGACGAGACTGCCCTCCTCGAACTCGACAAGATCGACATCCTTGACGTTGAGTTCTTCCCCCAGGATTTCGCCGAAGTCGGCGAGCGCACGGGGATCAGCCGTCACGATAGTCAGGCGAGCCAACGGGAGGCGAACCCGCAGTCCCTTTGCTTTGCGCAGCGCGAGGCCGGCGGATGCGACGTCCCGAACCCGGTCCATCGCGGCAACGAGCGACGGGTTGGCCGGGAAAAGCTCGGCGAGGGGCCAGTCCTCAAGGTGCACGCTGCGACCGCCCGTGAGTCCCTGCCAGATCTCTTCGCCGACCAGCGGGATCAGCGGGGCCGCGACGCGCGTCACGGTCTCGAGAACCGTGAAGAGCGTGTCGAAGGCGTCCTGGTCGTCTCCCGACCAGAACCGTTCCCGTGAGCGACGCACATACCAGTTGGTGAGAATTTCAGCGAAGTCGCGCAGCTTTGCGGCCGCGAGCGGCGCGTCGAGGGCCTCCAGGTCGGCCGTGACCTGGCTGATCAGCGTCCCCGTTTTGGCCAGCAGGTACTCGTCGAGCACGTTGCGCGAATCGGTGCGCCAGCGCGCGTCGTAGTCGGACGCGTTCGCATACAGGGTGAAGAAGTAATACGTACTCCAGAGCGGAAGCAGGAACTGCCGAACACCCTCCCGAATGCCCTCCTCGCTCACGATGAGATTGCCGCCGCGGATGACCGACGACGCCATCAGGAACCAGCGCATCGCATCCGCGCCGTCCCGATCGAAGACCTCTGACACGTCCGGATAGTTGCGAAGCGACTTCGACATCTTCTGGCCGTCGCTGCCGAGCACGATGCCGTGGCTGATCACGTTGGAAAATGCGGGGCGATCGAACAGTGCCGTCGAGAGGACGTGCATGAGGTAGAACCAGCCACGCGTCTGCCCGATGTATTCGACGATGAAGTCGGCCGGGCTGTGGGTATCAAACCAGTCGGCATTTTCGAACGGATAGTGCACCTGCGCGAACGGCATCGAGCCCGAATCAAACCAGACGTCGAAGACGTCCTCAATCCGGCGCATGGTCGACTGGCCGGACGGATCATCCGGATTCGGCCGCGTCAGGTCATCGATGAACGGACGGTGCAGGTCAGGCTCACCTGAGGCGTTAACCGGAAGGCGACCGAAGTCGGCTTCGAGCTCGGCGAGAGATCCGTATACGTCGACGCGAGGAAACGCGGCGTTGTCGCTCTTCCACACCGGGATGGGTGAGCCCCAATAACGGTTGCGGGACACCGACCACTCGCGGGCATTGCCGATCCACTTTCCGAACTGGCCATCCTTGACGTTCGCTGGAACCCAGTTGATTTCTTCGTTGAGTTCAATCAGGCGATCACGGAATTCGGGAACGCGCACGAACCAGCTCGAGACCGCCTTATAGATCAGTGGGTTACGGCAACGCCAGCAGTGCGGGTAGCTGTGCTCGTAGCTGGCAACACGCAACAGGCGGCCGTCGGTACGCAGCTTCTGGATGAGCGGCTTGTTCGCCTCGAAGACCTGAAGACCCGCGACGTCCTCGATGTTGGGCAGAAACCGAGCTCCATCGTCGACCGAGACGATCACCGGGATGCCCGCGGCGGCACATACCGTCTGGTCGTCCTCGCCGTACGCCGGCGCCTGGTGCACGATGCCCGTGCCCTCGCCCGTTGCAACATAGTCGGCGACGAGGATCTGCCAGGCGTTCTGGGTTCCCCACTTCTCGGTGTCGGCGTAGTAGTCCCAGAGCCGGTCGTAGTGGATGCCCGCGAGCTCGCGGCCGAGGATGGTGCGCTTGGCCGCTTCGACAACCTCAGCGACCGAGTCGTATCCAAGGTCCTTTGCGTAGGCCGCGACTGTGTCGCTGGCGAGCAGGTACTGGTGCACACCATCGGCGCTGGGGACGATTGCGTACGCGATATCCGGACCGACCGCGAGCGCCAGGTTGGTCGGCAGAGTCCAGGGGGTCGTCGTCCAGGCGAGCGCCTCGACTCCGGTCAGGCCCAGCGCCTCGGCCTTCTCTCCCACGAGCGGGAACGTCACCGTGACGGACTGGTCCTGCCGCGTCTTGTAGACGTCGTCATCCATACGCAACTCGTGGTTCGAGAGCGGCGTCTCGTCATGCCAGCAGTAAGGCAGAACGCGGAAACCCTCGTACGCGAGGTCCTTCGCGTACAGCTGCTTGAAGGCCCACAGCACGGACTCCATGAAGGTGATGTCGAGCGTCTTGTAGTCGTTGTCGAAGTCGACCCAGCGGGCCATTCGAGTGACATACTCCTGCCACTCCTTCGTGTACTCGAGCACCGACTCCCGTGCCTTCGCGTTGAAGACATCGATTCCCATGTCTTCAATCTCGTGCTTTTCCGTGATGCCGAGCTGGCGCATTGCCTCGAGTTCCGCTGGAAGCCCGTGGGTGTCCCACCCGAACCGGCGGTGCACCTGCTTGCCGCGCATTGTCTGGAAGCGTGGGAACAGGTCTTTCGCGTAGCCGGTGAGAAGGTGCCCATAGTGAGGGAGACCGTTGGCGAACGGCGGGCCGTCGTAGAAGACCCACTCGTCGCTACCTTCGCGATGATCGATGGATGCCTGGAAGGTGCCGTCGGCTTTCCAGAACGCAAGAATGCCCTGCTCGATCTCGGGAAATTTCGGGGAAGCGGGAACAGCGTTAGATTGGGCGCCGTTCAGATCGCTCGCAGACTTCTTGGGGTAGGGCATCTGGTTCCTTGGGCTCGTGTGTTCTTCACACGAGGACGACAGAAGCCGCGGTACCACCTCGCTTGCCGGCCGGGTCTCGATACACGCTTCGCGCTACTCGATCACCGGGGGCCACTCAAAGTAGCTGTGTCGGGCTTACCCGGTCGGGTCTAATAACTCCGCGGTCCGATGCAGGCTCTCGAAGCGTTCTTCCGACGACTCCCCGGTGATAGCCGGTTCACTGTCTTGGCAGTAATTCTAGGCCAGCGGCACGGCAGAGCGTTGCACCAGTCCATTGAGCAGGGCAGCCGCGGAGCTCGCGTCGTCGACCGTCACCACGACATCGAGCCCCTTACTACGGTGCACCTCGAGCGCTTCGCCCGAGCGCACGATGACTCCGAGACGACCATTGAACGCCAGTCGGATTCCCCAGCCGCCGTATTGGGAGATCGCCTGCACGTCGATAACGTCAGCCGAGGTGACCTGATCGAGTGGAACGTGAACGACGGGAATGCCCAGAACGCTGCGGATGGTCAAGCCACGCGCGTCCACACGCACTGTCCATGCGAAATTTGAGAGCGCGATGAGCAGAACGACGAGGGGGATGAACGCGATCCACCAGTATTGGCCCTTGGTCAGAATCGTCGACACGATGGTGACCGCGGCGATCGCGACGCAGATCAGAACAATGCCCCAGGTTAATCCAGCAGAGAGGGAGGCTGTTCGAATCCAGGACGCCCGCTCGCCCTGCGCGAGCGCGACCGGAGTTACTGGAGGGCGGACGCTGCCGCCGACTCCGCGAATCCCGCGCGGAAGTACAAACCAAGCGCCAGTGCCGACGACTGTGGCGCTACCGAATCCCAGGCCGAGGAGAAGACCGATGTCCTTACCCGCGTTCGCATCCAGCAGCGAACCCAGGAAAGTGATCGAGATGATCAGCGTGACCCAGATACTTGTCACGGCCAACAGTTTTGCGAGCGGCGTGAGCGGACCGCGATGGCTGATCAGGATGACGGCGCCGCCAAGGATCGCAATCAGCGGAAGGCAACTGGACGCGAGTCCTATTGGAAACTCGAACGGCGACCCATAGCCGTTCGGATGACCGGCCAGATCCCAGTGCACGACGATACGCGCGGGCAGCTGCGCCGCGAGGGCAAAGCTCCACGCCAGGGCGGCGCCCGTGATGAGCAGCGGAATGATCAGAGCGACCACGAGAATGCGAGCCGTATAGAGGGCGTGGTTCATGAGCCGTACTCCTGTCGAATCATTGCCGTCAGTGTGTGCACACCGACTCCTATCTCTTTGGCGCTCGCCACCAGGCGCGGAATTGCCTCGCCCAGTTCGCTGTAGTGCGCAACCCGATCAGTCACGACGGCGCCACGACCGCGGCGCAGATCGACCAGTCCTTCGTCACGCAGTAGCTGGTACGCACGAAGCGCGGTGTGAATGTTGATGTCGAGCGAGCCGGCAACATCCCGTGCCGCCGGTAGCCGGTCGCCTGCCCGAAGATTTCCCCGGCTCGCTTCGGATCGCACGGACGCAGCCAGCTGTTCGAACAGTGGCACCGAGCTTGCCGGATCAATACGGAGGAGCATACGTTCATCCTATTGTTCTATTTGTACTAGCACAATAGCCGACGTCCTTTTCCCGCCGGTGCCCTATGCCCAGCTCCTCGACCTATGGTGGATTGATGAGCGACAACGTGCCGACGCTTCGGCTCCCGACAACTCCACCGCCGGTGCCACCGTCGACGCCGCCGCCCATGCCACCGGGACGACCATCCCGAGGTCCGTTAGTCGCGTTCATTCTGCTGTCGGTGCTCGTGGTCGCTGCTACCGGGGTGCTCGTCTACGTTCTGATCGACCGCGCGCGTACACCGGCTATTGCCGCGCCGAGCTCAACTGTCAGTTCCGCGCCGGCGGCAGCGCCTTCGCAGCCGCCACCATCGCCCGGCACGTTCACTGCATTGACCGTCCCGCAAAGCCAGCAGTGTCGCGGACACGGAAAAGACCAGCAACAGGGCAATGCACAGGTCGCCTGGGCGACAACCAACGCCACGCAGGTCTGGGTCGCGCAGGGCACTGCGGATGCCGTATCGGTCGGATTCGAGCAGGTGCCGCTCTCGGGCAACCAGGATTCATTCCAGACGCCACTGCCAATTGACTGCAGCCGCCGGTCGATGACATTCACCCTGACTCTCGTAGGGGCGGACGGTGCGCACGTCAGCCGCACCTGGACCGTGCTGATCTCCGGGCGGCATGGCTAAACGTACTCGGCGCGGTTTCTGAGTAACGATGACTCTTCCTGAGCGCTCGCCGCGCCAAATAGTATTGGCACCGCTGGCCCCCGTTGGGGGGCGCTCCAGCAGAACTGGGCGAGGAACATTTCCATGAGTGACGACACACCCACACAGCGTTTTGACGCGCAGGTTCCGGGCGGCGAGGAGAAACGCAAGTCCCGGTTGCCACTGATTCTCGGAATCATCGGGGGCATCCTGCTCCTGGTCGTCATCCTGCTGCTCATTCTGTTGCTACGCGGTCAGGGCACACCGTCGGCCGCGGGGACCACGAGTCCGATCCCAACGGTCACGCCAAGCGAAACCCCGGTCGCAACTCCCACTCCAACCCCCACGCAAGTCGTCGCGCCGCCGCCCACGGCTGCCCCGCCGGTCAATCATCACGTGACTATTACCGGCTATTCGATGAACCCGATCCACGTTGATTGTTCGGCCACCGCTCCGGCGGGTGCGCAGAACCTCTCGATCTCGTGGCACAGCATCAACGGCACGAAAGCCTATTTCGGAGTTCAGACCAGTGATGCTGAAACCGGCGGAATGGGCTGGATCCTGCCCCCGAACGGAAACCAACACAACTTCCCGTCCGGCTACGACCCGTACACGTATCAGTGTGGCAACGCCTCGCAGACATACACGATCACTATCACGGGCCCGACCGGCAAGGTCAGCAAGACGATCACGATCTTCCGCAAGTAGGCCAATCTCCCCGCAAGAAAGTAGTCAGCCAATGAGCTCGAGCCCGGTTCCTCCGTCACCAGCACGTGCACGACCACTCACTATCGTCCTGATTTCAGCGTGCGGCGTTCTGCTCCTTGTCGTCGTTGCTCTCGTCTTCTTGTTCATCGGAAGAGGTTCCGCCGGTAGTGATCAGCTCGCCGCGCAGTCGCTCGCAACCGCCAGCCCCACACCGACCGCGACCACCCCTCCACAGCCGACGCAGGCGCCTCCGGCGGCAGCAGCAACGACCGCGCCCAAGCCTGTAGACAAGAGCACGCGATTCACGAGCTTTGTGGCTCCGACCACGGTGAAGTGCGTGAACGGTTCTGACACCAAGCCGCTCATTCACGTGTCCTGGTCGAGCGCCAACGCTGTCTCTGCGTGGTACACCGCGAACAATGGCGACGCCGCCAACGATGCCTACATGCAGATCCCGCTCACTGGCACTCAGGACAACTTCACCGACGAGCACCTCTTCGACTGCTTCCACCGACCCACCCAGGACTACACGCTGACCCTGGTCGCTCCGAACGGCGCTCACATCAGTAAGCACTGGACCGTAACGAACGTCGGCGATCAGTAGCTCCGTGCAGCTTCCTGACCGAGCGGAATCTTCGTTCACTCGTCGTAACGTGCTTCAACTTGGTGCGCTCGGCGGCCTGAGTATCGCCGTGCTCTCGGCGTGCTCGCCGCTGGCCGCCCCCGCCCCGACCGCGAAGCCGTGGGTTGCGCCAAATGCACCGATGCCGTTTCCCAAGGGATTCACCTGGGGCTCAGCCACGTCGGCGTACCAGGTTGAAGGCTCGACCAGGGCGGACGGACGGGGAGCCTCAATCTGGGACACCTTCGCAACGCAGCCGGGCACCATCGCCGATCACAGCACGGGCGATCCCGCGGCCGATCACTACCGGCTCTGGAAGCAGGACCTCGACCTAATGAAGGAGCTGGGCCTTACGTCCTACCGCTTCTCGATCGCTTGGCCTCGAATAGTTCCGCTGGGAACGGGCGCCGTAAACCAGAAGGGTCTCGACTTCTACCGGGCGCTGATCGACGGGCTCCTTGAGCGCGGCATCAAGCCTGCGATCACGCTCTACCACTGGGACCTTCCGCAGCCGCTGCAGGATGCCGGGGGCTGGGCGAACCGCGACACAGCGGCCGCGTTCGCGGAGTACGCAGACATCCTGTTTCGGGCGTTAGGTGACGTCGACGCGGACTGGTTCACCATCAACGAACCAAAGACGACGGCATACGTTGGCTACGCCTATGGTGCTCACGCGCCCGGTCTCCGGAACGGCACGGCCGCCGGCGCCGCGGTTCACCACCAACTGCTCGCGCACGGCCTGGCCGTGCGGAAATTCCGCGCCAGTGGCGCCAAGGGGCGCATTGGCATCGCACTCAACCTGATGCCCGTGTACGCGATCAACGCGGCCGCGAAACAGGCGGCGCGCTACGCCGATGGCGCCGAGAATCGATTGTTCCTCGATCCCGTTCTGCTAGGTCGCTACCCGACGGATGCCGTGGGCGGGCTCCCCGGCCAGATCGGGCTGGGTTCGACAGCATTCGAGAGCAACATCCAGCCGGGCGATCTGGAGGTCATCTCAACACGGTGCGACTATCTCGCGGTGCAGTACTACGGCGTCGCGGGGATGGATGCGACCGGCACTCAGGTCGAAATCCATCCGATCTCCCGAGCAACGTGGCAGCAGATCTACCCGCAGGGCCTCTACGACCTGCTCACTCGAATCAAGCGGGACTACCCAAGGATCCCGCTCATCATCACCGAGAACGGCATGCCCGACCCGACCGCCGACCACACTGTTGACGACCCGTACCGCGTCACGTTCCTGCGCGAACACTTCCAGCAGGCGAGCCGCGCCATCGCAGCCGGCGTCCCGCTCGAGGGCTACTACGTTTGGTCGCTGCTCGACAACTTCGAGTGGGCCGAGGGCTACACGCAGCGATTCGGAATTGTCGCGGTCGACTTTGAGACTCAAAAGCGCACTCCCAAGAAGAGCTCAGCGCTGCTGACCGCAGTCATCCGGGCTAACTCTGTATCGCGGGCCTGAGCCGCGCGTAGAATCGGGGGTACAACCTCACACTCAGGCACCTCAACTTTGACTCGGTGCCGTACATATCGAATCGGAGCCATCCATGACGTCTGTCGAAATCCCAGACAAGCCAGCCCTCGAGGGGCTCGAGGCAAAGTGGGGCGAATTCTGGAAGCGCCAGGGCACCTACCGGTTCGATCGTGGGTCTGCGACGCGCGAAAACATCTTCTCTATCGACAGCCCGCCTCCGACGGCATCCGGCAGTCTGCATATCGGCCACGTCTTCAGCTACACGCACATGGACTTGATCGCCCGCTATCAGCGGATGCGCGGCAAGACGCTGTTCTATCCCATGGGCTGGGACGACAACGGGCTCCCCACCGAGCGTCGCGTTCAGAATTACTACGGTGTTCGATGCGACCCGTCGCTCCCCTACGACGCCAGCTTTACGCCCCCTCAGACGGGGAATGAAAGCTCGTCAACCAAGGCCGCAGACCAGGTGCCGATCTCTCGACGCAATTTCATCGAGCTGTGCGAGCTGCTGACCGTCGAAGACGAGAAGCAGTACGAAGATGTCTGGCGCACGCTTGGGCTCTCCGTTGACTGGGAGCAGAGCTACCGCACTATTGGCGATGAGGCGCAGATTGCCGCCCAGCGAGCGTTCCTGCGCAACCTCGCGCGTGGTGAGGCGTACCAAGCCAACGCGCCGACGCTCTGGGACGTGACGTTCCGCACGGCCGTCGCGCAGGCAGAGCTGGAAGACAAGGAACAGGCCGCGGCGTACCACGCCATCACCTTCCACAAACCCGACGGCAGCCCGCTGACGATCGAGACGACTCGACCGGAACTGCTGGCGGCCTGTGTCGCAGTGGTCGCGCATCCGGACGACGAGCGCTATCAGTCGCTCTTCGGCACCACCGTGACCACGCCGTTGTTCGGTGTCGAAGTCCCCGTTGTCGCGCACCACCTTGCGCAGAAAGACAAGGGCTCGGGCATCGCAATGATCTGCACCTTCGGAGACGTGACCGACGTGGTGTGGTGGCGCGAGCTCGACCTCCCAAACCGCACCATCCTTGGGGCGGATGGTCGCGTGATTGCGGATGCGCCCGATGTGCTCACGACGGACGCCGCTAAGGCGGCCTACGCGGAGCTCGCCGGCAAGACCGTGTTCAGCGCAAAAGCTCGCACGGTTGAATTGCTTCGCGAGAGCGGTGAGCTGCTCGGCGAGCCCAAGCCGATCGTGCACTCGGTGAAGTTCTACGAGAAGGGCGACCGTCCGCTCGAAATCATTTCGACGCGCCAGTGGTACATCAAGAACGGTGCGCGCGATGCAGGCCTTCGAGACACACTGATCGAGGCTGGCGTCAAGATCAACTTCACTCCGAGCCACATGCGCGTGCGGTATGAGAACTGGGTCGGCGGCCTGACGGGCGACTGGCTGATCTCGCGGCAGCGCTACTTCGGCGTGCCGATCCCGGTGTGGTACGAACTCGATGCTGAAGGCAACAAGGGTGCCGTTCTGCTCCCCGCCGAAGCGGACCTGCCGATCGACCCCGCGTCAGATCTGCCCGCCGGATACACCGAAGCCGACCGCGGCACGAAGTTTGCCGGCGAAGTCGACATCATGGATACCTGGGCGACCTCGTCCCTGACGCCGCAGATCGCCGGCGGCTGGGAACGCGATCCCGAGCTGTGGGACCTGGTCTTCCCGTATTCGCTGCGCAGCCAGGGTCAGGACATCATCCGCACGTGGCTGTTCTCGACCGTGCTTCGCTCAGAGCTCGAGCACGGAGTGGTCCCGTGGGCGAACGCCGGGCTCAGCGGCTTCATCCTCGACCCCGACCGAAAGAAGATGTCGAAGTCGAAGGGTAACGTCGTGACGCCCGCGGCCATCCTCGAGGAGCACGGCTCGGATGCGGTGCGTTACTGGGCCGCGTCGTCGCGACTTGGTACGGACGCGGCGTACGATCCGCAGAACCCGAAGCAGATCAAGATCGGTCGGCGACTCGCCATCAAACTGCTGAACGCGGCCAAGTTCGTCTACTCGTTCGACGCCCCGGCCGTCGACAAGGGGTGGTCGGGGGCGCCCGAGCCGCTTGACGACGCGCTTCTGGCCGAGCTCGATCGAGTGACCACTATCGCGACGGAGGCGTTCGAAGCCTTCGATCACGCCCGAGCGCTCGAGAGCGCCGAGCAGTTCTTCTGGACGTTCTGCGACGACTATCTCGAGCTGGTCAAGGAGCGCGCGTACGGGGCAAGCTCAGTCGAGGGTCAGTTGAGCGCGGTGTCGACCCTGCGCGAAAGCATCGACGTGCTGCTTCGCTTGTTCGCACCGTTCCTCCCCTACGCCACCGAAGAGGTATGGAGCTGGACTCACGAGGGCTCGGTGCACACGGCTGAGTGGCCGGCATCAGGTGGAGCCGGCGGATCGACTGAGCTTCTGCCGCTCGTGAGTGAGGCGCTGATTGGCATCCGCCGGGCTAAGACGGACGCAAAGGCGTCGCAGAAGACCGCGGTCGTCTCAGCGACCCTGCACGGTCCCGCACTGCTCAGGCATGCGCTCGAAGACCTGAAGGCCGTCGGACGAATCGCCGACCTGACTTTCATCGAAGCCGACGCCGTAACACTGACCGATATCGTTCTCGCCGAGGAGGCAAACGCATGACACAGGTTCGAGAACTTGAACAGCGCGACCGTGCGGCCTGGCAGCAGCTCTATGCGGGTTACGGGGACTTCTACAAGACGCCCCTTAGCGAAGACAAAGCCGACCGCGTGTGGGCTTGGCTCATGGATCCAAACTATGAGGCCCACGGACTGGTCGCCGTCGACGACAATGATTCGCCAATTGCTATCGCGCATTTCCGACAGTTCGCCCGACTGCTGGCCGATGGAATCGGCATCTACCTTGACGACCTGTATACGGCAGCGAGCGCGCGCGGTACCGGTGCTGGCACCGCACTGATCGGCCGACTCGAAGAGATCGCCCGAGAACGCGGCGCCGGGGTGGTGCGCTGGATCACGGCGAACGACAACTTTGTGGGCCAGAAGCTCTACGACCGTCTGGCGACTCGCACCATGTGGATTACCTACGATCTGGCTGTCACCTACGAGCTGGCGGTTGACTAGTGGACCTCGGGACCCGGTGGTCGTTCGGTAGCGAGCCGCCCACTCGACTTTCGGAAGCCATGACGAATGCGATTCACGGCGTCGAGGAAGGGCTTCCGGATCTCGACACCAGCATGTGGCGTTGGACGCTCACCTGGCTCGAGGGGCATCCCGTAGCGGAACTCGAGGATGGCACGGTCGTGCGAGAAGAACACGACGGCTCGGTTGTCGTGATAGCCGAGGACTTGGAGCTTTAGCTCGCGGACGAAACAACACCCCTTACAAACCGTCACTATCCAATCCACCGAAGGAAAATTGTGTGCTGCAAGCTTGTGAAACCGGCGCTGCACGTGGCTCTAGGAAGACGAGTCGATAGGACAGTGACGATTCGTAAAGGGTGCTGGTTTGTGTTACCTGCCCAGCGACGAGCCGCCGCGGGTCGAATTGCGCTGGTTCTCAAGAAGGAGCGCCATGCGCTCGTGCATGAGCTGGTTCTTCGTGGCTCGGCGCTCAGACCACGCGAGTAGGCGGAGGGCAACTTTCTCGACCAGAGCGTCTGCTGCCGGACGGTGTGCAGTGCTAGTGGTGCCCGACTTGGTCAATGCCGACGTGTTCATGGCTGATGCGGTCATCGCGCTCACCCCTTTCATTGGTTAAAATTACGGTTGACCACCGACATTTTCGGGGCCGATTTTTGCGAAAATTCAGGGATTTTGTGGATCTGCTTCGTCTGGCGTTACGTCGCCGTCCATCACCGGGAAGGTTTGGAAATTGACGAGCACCGGACGCGAGTTCGGCACCTGCTGGTTCTTGTTTGCAACAACGTATTTCTCCGCGAGCTTCATGAATTCCCCGACGAACTCCTTCATCTGGGCAGGCGTCAGTCGCGTATTTAGCGTCGAGATAACCGCGCCGTCAAGCCACTCCTTGGACAGCTCGTTCATGCCACGCTCGACGAAGTCGGTCAGCAGTCGCTCCTGGTTGTGGCGCATCTGACGGAAAATCAGGCTCGCTGCCGAATGACCCGCCGCGGATCCGGTGGCCTCGTCGTGCCCGATGTTGATGCCCCCTGGACTGCGCTCCCACCAGCGCTCGCGGCTAGTGCCTTTGCCCTCGACCTCACGAACGAATCCGTGCTTTTCGAGCTGACGAAGGTGGTAGCTCGTTGCACCGCTGGACTCACCCAAGCGCTCTGCGAGGCCGCTGGCAGTGAAGCAGCCATAGGTCGACAGGGTGTCGATAATCTGCACCCGCAGCGGATGTGCGAGCGCCTTCAACCCCTCGAGGTCGAGCTTTCGTTCGAAGAGAAAGTCGATTCTCTCTTCTGTCGCGTTCTCGCCGCTTTCCATACCGCAAAGATAGCATTGCAAAGGATTCTTTGCAACTATTTCTTTGCAACAGTCTTTTTGCAAAGCGGCCTTTGCAGCGAACTCTTTGCAAAGATGCCATCGATCGACTCCCGCCCTAGTCTCGAAGCATGACGAATCCGTTCTTCGCACCGAGCGAATTGCCCTTT
Organism: Glaciihabitans sp.; assembly: GCA_017882805.1. Taxonomy (GTDB): domain Bacteria; phylum Actinomycetota; class Actinomycetes; order Actinomycetales; family Microbacteriaceae; genus Galbitalea. The sequence continues at coordinate 19,710 of JADGOT010000124.1, forward strand.
GGGCTACCCCCGTTTGCCGAAATCACCGACGATCACTACCGACCCGCATTCGACAAGGGCCTCGAGGATCACCTGGCCGAGATTGCGGCCGTCGCTGAGCAAGCAGACCTCGCCACCTTCGAGAACACGATGATTCCGCTCGAGCGCGGCGGACAGCTGCTCGAGCGCGTCGCGAACGTGTTCTTCAATAAGGCGTCGGCCGACAGTACGGACTTCACCAACGACCTCGAGGAAGAAATGGCGCCGCTCCTCGCAGCGCACTCCGACGCCATCCGGCTCAACCCGAAGCTGTACGACCGTATTAAGTCGCTCCACTCACGCCGGTCGTCTCTCGGGTTGGATCCTGAATCGGTCTATCTCATCGAGCGCTACTACGACGAGTTCACCGTCGCAGGTGCCGGGCTCAGTGACGCTGACAAGACAACCCTGCGTGACTACAACCAGCAGCTCGCAACACTGGGCACGAAATTCGAGAAGAACCTCCTCGCCGACACGAATGATCTTGCGGTTGTTGTCGACGACGTGACCGAACTGGAAGGCCTTGGCGCCGGTGAAATCTCCGCGGCCGCTGAGGCGGCAAAGGAGCGAAAGCTCGACGGCAAATACCTCATCACGCTGGTATTGCCGACCGGTCATCCGTATCTCGACTCGCTGACCAACCGAGCCCTGCGCGAGAAAATCATGACCGCATCCCGTAGCAGGAGCAGCCGCGGCAACGACAACGACAACCGCAACATCGTGCTCGAGATCGCGAGCATCCGCGCCAAGCGTGCAGCGCTGCTCGGCTTCGAGAACCACGCGGCGGTCGTGACCTCGGATGAGACGGCCAAGACACCCGAGGCCGTGGACGCGATGTTGCGCAAGCTCGCGACGCCCGCCGCGCGCAATGCCAAGGCCGAGCAGAAGGACCTGCAAGACGTCATCGGCCGGGACTTCGAGCTTCAGAGCTGGGACTGGGCGCTGTACACCGAAAAGGTGCGCAAGGCGAAGTACGACGTCGACACATCGGAAATGCGTCCGTACTTCGAGGCGGAACGCGTGCTGCAGGATGGCGTCTTCTTCGCTGCGACCAAGGTCTACGGCATCACGTTCACGGAACGCAAAGACCTCGTCGCGTACCACCCCGAGGTTCGCGTCTTCGAGGTGTCGAACGAGGACGGCTCCCCCGTGGGACTGTTCCTCTACGACCTCTACACGCGCGACTCGAAGCGCGGCGGGGCGTGGATGAACTCACTCATCTCGCAGAACACCCTGCTGGGCAATCCGACGACCGTCGTGAACAACCACAATGTACCGAAGCCCGCAGCAGGCGAACCGACCCTGCTCACCTACGACGAGGTCAACACCCTCTTCCACGAGTTCGGACACGCTCTGCACGGACTGTTCGGTCACGTGACGTACCCGAAGTTCGCGGGCACGAACGTGTTCCGCGATTTCGTGGAGTTCCCGAGTCAGGTCAATGAAATGTGGATGTTGTGGCCTGAGGTTCTGGCCAGCTACGCGGTGCACCACGAGACCGGTGAGCCCATGCCCCAGGAGTTCGTCGACAAGTTGCAGGCGTCATCGTCGTTCAATGAGGGTTTCGCAACCAGCGAGTACCTAACCGCCGCCCTGCTCGACCAGGCGTGGCACCGCCTCTCCCCCGACACTGTCGTGACGGATGTCGCACAGTTCGAGGCGGACGCGATCGCGAGCTTCGGCCTCGACAATCCCGCGGTTCCGACGCGCTACTCGAGCGCCTACTTCGCACACACGTTCTCGGGAGGCTACGACGCCGGCTATTACTCCTACATCTGGAGCGAAGTACTCGATGCGGACACGGTGGAGTGGTTCAAGGAGAACGGCGGACTCACGCGCGCGAACGGAGATCGATTCCGTCAGCGCCTGCTCGGGGTCGGCGGCTCGAAGGATCCGCTCGAGGCCTACCGCGACTTCCGCGGGCGCGACGCCGAAATCCAGCCGCTCCTCGACCGCAGAGGTCTCAACTAACTAACTCCTCGGGTCGAGCCGCTCTCACAATTCAGGAGGCTGCGGACTTGATTCAGGAGTGTGTGGACTTGGTTCAGGAGTGGATGAATCTGATCAGGTAATTTCCCGTGACCGACTCGACTTTGGCCACCCTGCTCACATCGCCTCCTGAATAAGGAGAGTGGAATTAGGAACTGGATGCGTCGGGCTCGGCCTCGGCGGCCTTGCGCTCCTTGCGACGGCGGTGCCATCCCAGCCAGAGCATGACGATTCCGCCGACCAGAAGCCCCCAGAAAGGTGAGCCGATGCCGACGATCACGATTCCAGACGCGACGACGAGAAACGTGATGATCGCGACCACGCGATTGTTGGGGTCCTCAAGCGAGGCGGCAACCGCGGCGACGAACGCCCCGAGCATGGCCAGACCGGCGACCGTCGTAATCAGAAGAGGCGGTGTCACCAACACGAGCGAGGCAGCGAGACCCGCGGCGAGGCCGAGAAACACATAGACAGCTCCCCCGGTGACGCTCGCGATCCAGCGCCTCGAGCGATCGGTATGCGAGTCTGGTCCGGCCATGATGGCCGCGCTGAGCGCGGCTAGGTTGATGACGTGAGCGCCGAACAGTGCACCGCCTGCGCTGAGTAGACCTGACCCGACGAGGATGCTGCGGGCGGGCGGGTTCTCATAGCCAAAGGTCTTCAGTACTGCGAATCCCGGAACGTTTTGACCCGCCATCGTTACCAGATACAACGGAATGCCGAGACTCACGATCACGAGCGGCTGGAACGCCGGCGCAACGAACGACAGCTGGGGTGCCACAAGGCTCCCGTGCAGCCAGCCGGTTCCGGCGGTGACGCCCACGACGACGACGGTGACTACCAGCGCACCGGGGACTGCCCACCGCGGCGCGAGCCCAAACAGGATCAACCAGACCACGACGATCGGCAACGCAAGAAGGGGCAGTTTCACTGAGGCCTCGACGGGCGCAAGGCAGATCGGAAACAGGATGCCCGCGAGCAGCGCACTCGCGAGCGGCGTGGGGATGCGGGTGATCGCCCGAGTGAGTGCCGGCCACAGTCCGGTGATGGCGATGAGAACGCCACAGACGATGAACGCGCCAACGGCGGCCGAGAAGTTGTGGGTTGTGGTGCGCGCCGCGATGAGAAGCGCCGCCCCCGGTGTCGACCAGGCAAACGACAGCGGAATGCGGAAACGGAGGCTGAGAACGATCGCGATGATGGCTTGAAGGATGCACAGCGTCAGCAGGCCGGAGGCCGCCTCAGCAGGCGTGGCTCCAACAGCGCGAAGCCCCGCAAGCACCAGCACGAAGGCGCTTGCGAATCCGGTGATTGCGCCGACGAAACCGGCGACGATTGG
>JADGOT010000011.1 GCA_017882805.1 Glaciihabitans sp.
GCTACGTCGCCTCGCGAGCGGTAACGACGTCAGACGGCGCCGCGGCGGCGCCGGAGACACCGACCCTACGACGGTGCGGGGACAGTATGTGGAAGATCGGTATCGCGCGCAGCGCACTCACGTCGCGACACCGCATGAACGGCGCCTCGAATACGAGGTGGAAGCCATAGCAGAGCACGAGGATCGCGGGCACCCCCACGGCGAGGAGCAAGCCAAACGTGACTAGTCGAGCGAGATGCATGGGACCGAATACGTGCTGCTCGAGAACGCCCACGAGCGGGCCGTGCAGCAAGTAGATGCTGTACGAGAACAGACCCAGCCGGAGGCCGACCCGGGACGCAAGGAGACGGCGCCCGCGAACGGCACCGCCGCTGTACATGACGGCGATTAGGCACGCGACCCCGCCACCGAAGATGATATCGACCCAGAAGTAGCGGTCGACCACCCACACAGAGCCCTGGACCGCCGCCACGATCACGAAGCCACCGAGCGCGACAAGCCCCGTCACCATGAGCGGGCGGCGCAGCTTCACGGCACGATCACCGTGGCCCAGATGCACCGCGAGGACCCCCAGCGCGAAGAGCGCCAGGAACTGAGGCGAGAGGTGTCCGATCTTGTTCAGCGGCGTGCCCCACTCCGCAAGCTCGTGCGCGACGATGACCACGGCCACCGTGGACATCACGGCCGCACGTATGCTCGCCTTGCTACCGAACCACAGGATTAGGGGGAAAATGAAGTAGATCTGCCACTCGACGGCGATCGACCAGAAGGCGCCGTTGGGAGTGATGCTCCCCAGGGCGTCCTGGATCAGCAGACCGTGGACGACAAAGCCCCTGGTGAGCGCGCTAATCCCGTATTGCGGCTGCAGGAGGCATCCGGTGATGATCGTTGAAAAGATCAACGCGACCCAATACGCGGGGAGAATCCGCCATGCTCGCCGGCGCAGGAAGCGACGGGTTCCACCCCTAAGGCTGCCTCCACGGCGCATGGGCGCCAAAGCAAGGGAGAATCCCGAGACTACGATGAACACCGCCACCGCGAGGTGGCCGTACAGCATCCAGCCGACCCACCAGGGGCCGGTGTTGCGGGGGAACGCCGGCCACACCGCGAGCCACACGTGGTGGAGGACGACGAACATCGCTGCCGCGCCGCGAATGCCGTCGAGCCAGTCGACGCGCTGCGTCTCTTGGTCATTCGCAGGTGTTGTGGTAGCTGGAGGTTCCACTACCGAGCCAACGCATCGGTCGGCGTGGTACTTACGCGGACGAGCGAGCCGTCAGCGCACAGCGACGCTGGCATAGACGAATGGCAGCTCTGTCGCGATGTCGCGTAGGAGCGGGGCGGTAGCGTCGCGCTGCGAGGGGATAAGCTCCTCGGGTGGGAGCGGCCACTCGATCGCTACGTCAGGGTCGTTGTACGCGATGCCGCGTTCGGTGACGTCCGAGTAGTAGTTGCTCTGCTTGTACATGACGTCGGCGACGTCAGAGACGACGCAGAAGCCGTGGGCGAAGCCCACTGGGCAGTAGGCCATACGTAAGTTCTCCTCGTTCAAACGAAACGCCTCCCACTCGCCGAACGTCGGCGAACCGCGACGGATGTCGACCATCACATCGATGATCTCGCCTCGAGCGCAGCGGATCAGCTTGGGGGCGCCGTCGCCGACCTGAAAGTGCAGACCGCGCACCACGCCATGCCCCGAGCGCGAGTGGTTGTCCTGCACCATCTCTTCAGGGATTCCGAGCTCGGCGAATACCTCGCGCCGGTACGTCTCGCAGAAGAAGCCCCGCTCATCTCCCAGCTTAGCTGGCTCGACGACGAGAGGACCGTTTAGGTGGGTTTCGATGAGCTTCATGGCGGCTCCAGGTCTATGGGTATGAGGACACGGCCGCGGGCATCGGCACCTTGTTCGCAGCATTCAGACCGGCGCGGTTCAGGTACTCTGCCAGCGCCTCGCGCCACGACCGAAGCGGTGCCAAACCCACGCGTTCGGCCACCACGGAGCGCAGGACCCCGTTGAGCGGCCGGTCGGCGGTCCCAGGTGACCGCGTCGTCTGGACAGGTTCCACCGGCACATCGACACCGGCGAACGCCATGATCGCTTCGGTGAACCCGTGCCAGCTTGTGGCACCGGAGTTCGTGAGGTGCAGCGTGCCCGTGACTCCCTCTGCAACCGCGTTCAATATCCCAGATGCGAGATCGGCGGTGAACGTCGGCGTCAGGAGCTGGTCCGCTACGACCCTGAACGATCCCTGCGCGTTCGCACGATTGATCATCCGCACAACGAAGTTTCCACCTTTCGATGCGCTGCCGTGCAAGCCGTAGAGGCCGGCGGTGCGTATCACCAGCGCACCCGGTGCATATGCAAAGGCCGCGCGCTCGCCGGCAAGCTTCGACATGGCATAGATGCTGCGGGGAGCTGCTACGGAATCCTCCGTGTACGGGTCGCTCGCGGTTCCGTCGAAGACGTAGTTCGTGCTGAGGTGCACGAACGTCACGCGGCCATCAGCGCAACGCCGAGCAAGCCGTGCTACCGCGCGTGCGTTCACCGCGAACGCGCGGTCCTCCTCGCGTTCGCATACCTCCACGTTGTGAAAAGCCGCGCAGTTGACGACAACCGTCGGGCGAACCGCGGAAAAGACACTCTCCACGGCTGAGTCGTCCGTGATGTCGAGCGTGCTCCGCGATGGTGCCAGCACGTCGGTGTGAGGACGCAGTTGAGCCTCCAAATCGGAGGCGAGCTGCCCGCCTCCGCCCGTGATCAGGAATCGCTCGATGCTCAAAGCGTGGCCTTGTACTGGTCAATCTGAGGCGTCAGCTCCCTCAAGAGCTCGAGCCACCGGATGTTGTAGTAGCGCGGATCGGAGAGCATCGTGCAATCCTCGACATCGATCCGAGACAGGATGCCGGAGATCGCCTCGACAACCGATCGAGCGGGCTGGAAACCGACCGTGCTCGCGAGCTTCATGTTCGAGCACTCGTAGTCGCGGGTGAGGCGCGGTGCCGGAGTCTCACGCAGCGTCACGGACCGCCCGAGCAGCTGTACCGACCCCGCAACGAGCATTGCTAGTTCCCGAATTTGGTAGTTGGAGTGCAGTACGTTGAAGATCTCTCCGCGTACGAGCGCAGCGGGTGCTTCGTACGCCGCGATCATCGCGTCGGAGACGTCGCTCACGTCGACAAGCGGCCGCCACATCCATCCGCCGCCGTGCAACAGCAATTCGCTCCGAAGCAATGCGTCTTTGACGAAGGTGTTGACGACCAGGTCGAAACGCATCCGCGGGCTGTATCCGTACACGGTGCCGTTGCGGAGTATGACGGGGCAGAGACCCTCGTTTGCCAGCGTCTGCAGCGCCTCCTCCCCATAGCGCTTGGACGTAGCGTAGGCGCCCCTCGGGCAGATCGGCGCGGTTTCATCGTGCATTCCCGGCGGCAACCCATCGTAGAGCGAGCACGATGACGCGAACACCAACCGTTGCACGTCGCGGTCCAGGCAGTTGCGCCCGAGCGTCTCAGTTGCGATGGCGTTCATCTGCCAGTTCGCCTCGGGGGCGTACTCCGCGGTGGGGTCATTTGAGAGCCCGGCCAGGTGGATCACGCCGTCGACGCCGTCGAGCGCGCTCGCAGGCATCTCTCGCACATCGGCCTCGACGAGCTCGATGCGGTCGCTGACCCCGGTGAGCGGGCCGTGACCCCAGTACAGGCGGTCGAGGACGCGCACCCGATAGCCGCGGTTGAGCAGCCGCTCAACCAGGACGCCCCCGATGTAGCCGCCACCGCCGGTGACGAGGACTAGTTGACCAGGCTCGGGAGCCGAGGGAGCAAGCCCGTTGCCTCGCCGCACGTAGGGTGCCGGCTCGTTGAACGACGTACCGATTTCATGCATCTGAGCTACCCCGCGGGGTCGGAGGATCAGTTACTGACCGATCAACTTGCGAGCCGGACCGTTTCTTGCGCCGGTTGGCTCCCTTTCTCGTCCGGTGCGGTTTGCGACGGAGCGAGGACGAACGGCAGTGGCGGGCGGCAACTCATATGGCGGTGCGTCCCGGCCGATTGCGGTCAGGAACGCGGCCCGCATCGCCGGCGCAGCATCGGGCTCGGAGCGGCGGACGATCGGGAACAGGAGCGCCCGCAGCCCATATCCCACGGCGGCCGCCGCGACTGCGGCCCGACCGTGCAGACCCCCAAAGTGCTTGGCAAAGTAGACCCGGAAGGCATACGCATTCTGCGCGTATACCCGCGAACTCCACCCTATCTTCTTCGCATGATGAACGATCAGCATCTGCGGCAGATGACGGACGATCCAGCCGGCGCTCTTGATCCGACGTGCGAGGTCCGGATCGTCGCAGTAGAGAAACAGGCGCTCGTCCAGCCACCCGGCGCTCTCGAGCGCCTCGCGTCGAACGAGCATGAATGAGCCCGAGGTCCAGTCGAGGTCGAACTCTCGGATGTAGGCACCGAGATCTAAGTAGCGCTGTCCCGTCCAAGAGGCGTGGAACGGCCATCGCTCCGAGCCGAGTCCTTCCCCGAGTAGACGAACCGGCGTAGGAAACCGGTTCATTGTCGGAGCCAGCTCACCGTCGGTCCCTAATTGGCGAACGCCGGCTAAGCCGACCTCGGGGCTGGCGTCCATTCGAGCTACGAGGTCCGTCAGGGACCCCTCGAGGATCTCAGTGTCGGGATTGAGGAACAGGATGTAGCGCGCGTCGACCGTCATCAGCGCGCGATTGTTCGCATGGGCGAAGCCATGGTTGTCGCTGTCGACCACCCTGGCCCGGGGAAATTCGCTCTCCACCACGGCCCGCGTCTCGTCGCGTCTGCCGTTGTCGACGACAACAACGTCGACATCCAGATGGCCGCTGGCGGCGAACA
>JADGOT010000125.1 GCA_017882805.1 Glaciihabitans sp.
CCCCGGCAGTTTTCGGGCAGGATGGCGCCATGCATCGCAGAGCATTCGTACTCGTTACCGTGATTGCCGCGGTAGCGGCACTTTCTGGATGCGCGAACGACACGGCAGAGCCGTCGGCGTCCGGCGCAATCGTCCATCGCAAGGCTCACGACGCGCCGGGCCCCGTCATGACGGTTGCCCCAACAGCCCAGGTGTTCAAGACGGTCACCGGTACTCGGATGAAAGTTCCCTCCGGAAACGGAATTCCCAACCGGTTCACCATTTGGCGCGACCCCTACGAAGCGAAATGGATTGGAACGACCGGATCGGGCGAGCAGTTCTATCTCGGCACGCAATTCGATCTAGCTGACTCGAACTCCGACGCATACGAGGTCTTGTTTCTCTTCACGTCGGACGGCGCGTTCAAGTCGGCGACCGTGATCGATTTCGGCCCAGCCTCGGGTATCGCTTCGGACTTCGATACGAACGCGGATCAGACGGCCGAGGGACAAGCACGCATCCAGCTGCTCAGCACTCTCGGACAATTCCGTCGCACGGACATATTCATCCAGCCCTTTGCTGTCAAAGCCCTTGGGCTCCATTTTGGGTTCGTACCCCGGCAGGACGATACGAGCGATCCATCGAGCCGCGTCTGGATCGAGTTGCTGCCCGCGAACAACATGGCGTTCACCGCGCCGTGGACCTACGGCCACTACGACACGTAGCTAGTCGGTGGCGACGACCTCGTAGTGCTCGACCGTCGCGGGCGGGCTATAGAAGTGGTGGAGTGCCGCCTTCCAGTCCTCATAGGCGGGCGACTTGCGGAAGCCGGTCTCGTGGTCGTCGAGCGTCTGCCACTGCACCAGCAGCAGGTATGCGCTCGGGCGCTCGAGGCAGCGCGAGAGGGTGAGTCCGGCGAAGCCGGGGGATGACGCGATGATGTGCTTGGCCGCGGCGAACGCGGCCTCAAACTCTTCTTCGCGGCCCGGAATGATGGGCAGTGCTGCGTGCTCTGTGATCATCCACCCATCCTGCCGGATGCGCGTACCCGGCGGGGTTCCACGCCGTCGGGTAGAATTATTCGTCGTGCCTCACCTCCGTGAAACCCCGTACACCGTCTCGGTGGTCGACATCGTGCATCGCCCCGGCGAGATGCGTGAGAAGTCGATAGACGTCGTTGTCGACGACGAAATGGGTAACGCCGTTATCGGTGTTCGAAAAGGTGCAAAACTCCACATCGACGCCCGTCTCGAAGCGCTGCACGACGGCATCTTGGTGTCCGGAGACGTGGACGGTACCGCCGAGGGAGAGTGCGTTCGGTGCCTCATCGACGTTGCCGTTCCGGTCGAGGTCGAGTTTGCCGAGCTTTTCGCGTATTCTTTCGACGAAGCTTTTGACTACACAGTTCAAGACGATCACGTGAATCTTGAACCGTTGGTCAGGGATGCGGTGGTGCTCTCACTACCGTTTCAACCGGTCTGTCAGGAAGATTGCCTCGGCCTGTGCCCAGAGTGTGGGGTGCGGCTTCTTGATAATCCGGGCCACGAGCATGAGGCTCCCGTCGATCCACGATGGGCCGCGCTTGCCGGGCTCGACGGGTTGACCTCCGAAGACACGGGCCGCAGCGGATCGCGCGGTAAGAAAGAGAAGAGTTAGAAATGGCTGTACCGAAGCGCAAGATGTCGCGTGCGAGCACTCGCATGCGCCGTGCTCAGTGGAAGGCGACCCCGCCGACCCTGGTGAAGACCATCGAGGGTGGCAAGACTGTCTACAGCCTTCCGCACCGCGCGAAGGTTGTCGAAGACTCTGCCGGCACCCCTCTGTACATGGAGTACAAGGGCCGCAAGGTCGCAGACGTCTGATTTTTCTGGGTCCGCCGCTCCTCGCGCGGCGGAACCGAAAAAATCTTCATCCGACGTCCCGCTTGATGGGTCGTCGGCGGGTTTGGCCGCTCAGCTCGGGGTGCCTCTTGGCCTCGAGCTGCTTGAGTTGGCGCTGACGCACCGCTCTTTCGCGTACGAAAACGGCGGCCTGCCGCACAACGAGCGTCTCGAGTTTCTCGGCGACTCGATTCTCGGTCAGGCCGTGACGGTCATGCTGTACACCGAGAACCCGACTCTGGATGAGGGCGAGCTCGCCAAACGTCGCGCCAGCTTGGTTTCCAGCGTCGCGCTCGCCGAGGTTGCTCGCGCGATTGGTCTCGGCAAGTACATCAAACTGGGCCGCGGCGAGGAACTTACCGGCGGCCACGACAAATCTTCCATCCTCGCCGACACGGTCGAGGCGGTCATCGGTGCGGTCTATCTCGACTGCGGCGAGGATGTCGCGACAGCGTTCGTGCTGCGCCTCATCCGTCCGCTGCTCGAAAACCCCGAGCGATTCGGTGCCGCGATGGACCCGAAGACCAGTCTGCAAGAACTCAGTACCCGCCTTGGTCGAGGACTTCCCGCGTACGCGGTAAAGGACAGCGGCCCCGATCACTCCAAGCGGTTTCACGCCACGGTTTCTCTGGGCGGCGACCCTGTTGCGATCGGCACGGGAACGAGCAAGAAGCAGGCCGAGATGTCGGCCGCTCTCGAGGCCTGGACGCAGCTCCAGATTTCGCACAAGAAATAGACGGCGTGGGATAGCAGCAGTGCCCGAGCTTCCTGAGGTCGAAGTTGTTCGCGCCGGTCTCGAACCCGCTATCACGGGTGCGACCGTCACGGCGGTGCAAATCTTCGACGAACGTTCCCTGCGACGGCACACAGCTCCCGCCGAGGACTTCGTCGACCGGATGATCGGAAGTACGTTTGCCGCGCCCAGGCGCCGGGGAAAGTTCCTGTGGGTGCCGGTCGACCCCTCACGAACCGATAGCGCGCTCGTCGTCCACCTCGGGATGAGCGGGCAGGTTTTGCTGCGCGAACCTGATGCTGCGGTGGACCGCCTCACGCGCATCAGCATCGACATGACCAACCCAGAGCACGGACCAGTCCGCGTCGACTTCGTAGACCAGCGCATCTTCGGTTCGATGGCGCTCGACACCCTGGTCGAGTCCGGTGATCTGCCCGGCGATCTGGTGCCGAGTCAGGTGCGGCACATTGCTCGTGACCCGATGGACCCGAACTTCGACGACGCGCGTTTTTTCACGAGGCTCGCCGCTCGAAACACGGGCATCAAGCGCGCTCTTCTCGACCAGACGCTGATCAGCGGAATCGGCAACATCTACGCCGACGAGGCACTGTGGGCATCCAGGATTCACTACGACCAGCCGACGTCGGCGCTCTCACGCCCGCGCGCAAAGACGCTCCTCGCCGAGGTTCGTCTCGTGCTTGGAAAGGCGCTCGCCGAGGGTGGCACCAGTTTTGACGCCCAATACCTGAACGTGAACGGCGAATCCGGATATTTTTCACACTCGCTGAACGCCTATGGCCAGCAGGGTCTGCCGTGCCCGCGCTGCGGTCGGATGATCGTGCGCGAGCAGTTCATGAACCGTGGGTCACACTTTTGCCCGTGGTGCCAGCGCGTGCGCGGGGCCAACTAATCGGAGTCGCTTGCGCGCGACGGTACATTGAGCAGGCCCGCTGCCTTGCAGAGGGCCGCTGCCTCAAACGATACGGAGCCTCGCATGTTGGAAAGTTTCAGTCTGGATGAACGCGTCGCAGTGATCACGGGCTCGACCCGAGGTCTCGGGCGAACCTTCGCCCTCGCGCTTGCCGAGGCCGGAGCAAACATTGTGATTGTCGGCCGTGATGAGCAGGCCGCGGCGGAGGTGTCGGCGGAAGTTGCGGCGCTCGGCCGCCGATCACGGGTCGTACTCGCGGATGTGACGCGGCGTGCAGATGTGGAGAGAATCCTGAGCTCCACGATGGACGAATTCGGGCGCGTCGACGTTCTCGTCAATAATGCAGGAGCGTGTATCCACAAGCCCGCGCTCGAGGTCACCGACGAGGAATGGCGCGAGGTCATGAGCGTCAATGTTGACGGCGTCTGGCTGTGCTGCCAGGTGTTCGGAGCCCACTTTGTCGCGCAGCGCGCCGGTTCGATCATCAACATTGGTTCGATGTCGGGACAGATTGTTAATCGACCGCAGTTCCAGCCTGCATACAACACGTCGAAGGCGGCCGTGCATCATCTCACTCGAAGCCTCGCGGCGGAGTGGGGGCCGCTGGGGGTTCGGGTGAACGCGCTGGCACCCGGATACATGCGCACCGACATGGCACCCGTGGATGACCCGCGATTTCGCCGGCAGTGGATCGAGGATGCTCCCATGCAGCGAGTGGGCGAACCGTACGAACTCGGGCCGGCCGTCGTCTTTCTCGCGAGCGATGCCTCGTCGTTCATGACCGGTTCGGTGCTGACGATCGACGGTGGCTACACCGCCTACTAGTGCGCGGCTAGAGAACGCGCTTCCACGCGCTCTCGTACGCAAGCGCAACGAAGCCGACCGCCTCGTTGACAGCGAGCATGTACCGGTTCTCCTCGGCATTGCTGGTGGTAATAGCCGGATGCCCTGGGTGTGTCTCGCTGAGCGCCTGGATGTTGTCGATCTTGATCAGCATGCCGAGCCGATTTCCGCGGTGCTCGCTGAGAACGAGAGTGTCGCGCTGCGCAACCGGGCGGCTGGTGTCGGGCGGCACCGATAGCTCGTTGAACGCGACGAGCCGCCCGGTGGGAATGTGCTCGATCGTCGACGTGAGCAGGATGCGAGGACTCTGCTCTTCGAGGTCGTCCAGATCACTCACCCGTCTCGCGGTCCAGGGTTCTTCGCGAATCTCGAGCTCTCCGTACGGCGCATCCGTCGCCATTCGGTTGCGAAGGTTCGCCAGGTCGTCCCGTCGATCCTCGGGCGTGCGACCCTCCCAGCGCACTACGCGATAGTCGGGGCCAGCCGCGAGTTCGGCCTCGGCGCGATGAGTGGCCAGTACCTTCGGGTCGACCGGAAGGGCCAGCGAACTGAGCCGCTCGACCTGCTCGAGCGCGAAACCGTGGGAAAGCGCGAATCGCACGCCGTCATCCCGTGCGGGCACCGATCCGAACCCGGTGGGCGAATGCACCCGCTTGCCGGGGATGTTGCTCCGGCTGATGAATCCCGTCTGGTAGGTGGTGCGGCCGTCGTGCTGGGCTACGACATCCATTGCCTCCAAAAGGGCGCGACCGATTCCGCGGCGGCGAAATCGAGGCAGGATTTCGACCGTGAGCCAGCCGACCGGGTCGCCCGGCTCTGCGGAGAACTCGTACGTTCCGCGGCCGACAATCTGGCCATCCACTCGTGCGAGGAACAGTCGACGAGGGTCGTGCGGATCGATCCAGCGCGGCAGCAGTTCCTCGGGTGGAAACCCCAGTTCGGCGCTGCCTACCGCCGCCGCCTCGATTTCGTTGCGAACCTGCGTCATCTCGGCGAAGTCGTTCCAGCCCGCCGCGCCGACGACGCGCGGGATCTGCAGCTCGTCGATCGAGAATTCCGCCATATCTCAACGAAGCAGAGAACGCGAGCGGGTGTCAACCCCGGCGCTCACGCGCGGGCGGGCAGAGTCACCGTGAAGACGGCACCACCAGACACTGCTGTTCCGGCCCGGATGCTTCCGCCCAGACGGCCAACCAGACGCGCGGCGATCGACAACCCGAGGCCAGTTCCGACGGGACGCGAGTCTCTGTAGCGCTCCCGCAGCACCCCACGCTCGAACGCCTGCGCCGCATCCTCGGGGGTGAGCCCCGGCCCGCCGTCCCGAACTTCGATCGCGATCCCGGTCGCATCCGACCACCCCGCGATACGGATGCTGGACCCCGCCGGACTCACCCGCAGCGCGTTCTCGACGAGTCCGTCAACGATCTGACGTAGTCGGCGGGGGTCGCTGCGAAGCGCAACCTCCTGCGTTTCGACGACAAGCTGAACGTCGAGACCCGCCGCCCGGCCGAGCCACGCATCACGGCTGGCGCGCAGAAGATCGGCGAGGTTGACCTCGACTGGGGTGATGGTGAAGTCGTCGGCTTCGAGCCTGGCCAGTTCGAGCAGGTCTGCCACGAAGTGGTCGAGGCGGGTGGTCTCGGCGATGAGCACCTCGCCGACCCCGGGCAGATCGGCGGGGCCGACCATGCCGTCGGAGATCGCCTCGGCGTACCCGCGCAGGGCGGTGAGGGGCGTGCGCAGCTCGTGCGAGATGGAGAGCAGAAACTCCCTTTGCCTGGCCTCACTCGACGCGAGGGCGCCATCGAGTGACGCGAGCGCATCGGCGACTGCGACGACCTCGGCAGGTCCGCTCGTTTCCACAGGGACCCCACGCTCTCCACGGGCGATCCGTGCCGCGGTGCGCGCGACCCCGATAAGCGGCCGAGCCAGCCAGCGTGACAACAGCGCCCCGGCGAGGATCGCGACCGCGAGTCCGATGAGAAGGGCGAGCCCGATCCGCAGCAGCGATCCCTGCGCCTGCGCGTCGACGCTGTCTCGCGGGAGCGCGAGCACGAGCGACCCGCCTCCCCGCTTGGCACGCATCTCGACGAGAGTCAGCCCCGCCGGACCCCGAACGGTGGTCGAGACGCGAATGCCGCGCGCACCCTCGCGCACGAGGCGCGCGGAGAGTAGCTCGGCTGCTGCTCCGCTGACCTGTTGGTCCCGTGACACCGTCCCGACCTCGGTGTTACCGAGCGCAACCGTGACTCGTTGGTTCAGGTCTGAGATTGATGTCGCTGCCGGTAGCTTTGCCAACAGGGTCGCCTGCGCCGCGAGTTGGGCTCGCGCCTCATCGATGGATGACTGGTGCACGAGTTGCAACGAGACGCCACCCGTGACCAGCACGGCAAGAGTGGCGACAGTGATCGTGACGAGGGTGACTCGGCCGCGAAGTCCCAGTGACCGTTGGGCCATTAGTCGTCGTCCACGGCCGCGTAGCCGACGCCGCGAGATGTTCGAATCGGGCTGTGGTCACCGAGCTTCGCGCGCACCTGGGCGACGTGGACATCCACGGTTCTTCCGCTGGCGTAGTCGGCCTGACCCCAGACGCTCGAGAGCAGTTCCTCGCGAGTAAACACGCGACCCGGGGCGCTCGCGAGTTTCGCCAGCAGATCGAATTCGGTGCTGGTGAGTGAGATCACGGTCTCGCCCGCGACGACCCGGCGCCGCTCGAGGTCAATCGACACCGCACCGACGCTCAGCAGCGGGGAGCTCTCCGGGCCGCTCTGCCGACGCAGCAGAGACTTGAGGCGCGCGACCAGCTCGCGCGGTGAGAATGGTTTGGTGAGGTAGTCGTCCGCCCCAAGCTCGATTCCGAGGATGCGATCGACCTCGTCGTCGCGTGCGGTCACGAAAACAATGGGCGTCCAGTCACCGGATTCGCGGAGTCTTCGGCAAATCTCGATCCCGTCGAGGCCCGGCAGACCGACATCCAGGATGATCGCAACCGGCCGCAGTCGCCGGATGGCTGCGAGCCCGGCGATCCCGTCGCGCTCGATGTGGACGCCGAATCCCGCTTCGGTGAGGTACAGACGTTGCAGGTCCGCGATGGCGCGCTCGTCCTCGACGATCACCACGAGACCCCGAGCGTCGGTCATGGCACCATTCAAGCCCATTGAATGCCCCGAATCGTGCTAGTTCGAGCGGCTCTTACGTGTCTCGAACATTGGTCTGGCTCTAGGTGGGGAGGTCTCGACGCCAGGCGCCCTCGTAGCCGATGGGTACGAAACCGACCGCCTCGTTGACGTCAAGCATGTGACGGTTCTCTTCGGCGTTGAACGTAATAACGGCAGGGTGTCCGGGCATCCGCCTTTGCACCTCGGCCAGGTTGGCGAGCTTGAGCAGCATTCCGAGTCGATGCCCGCGGTGTTCACGACGCACCAGGGTGTCGCGTTGCGCTATCGTCCGGTCGATCTCCAGGGGGACGGAGAGTGACGTAAACCCCGCGAGGCGGTTCGTCGGGACATGCTCGATAGCCGCAACGAGTTCGGTTCGGGGGCTCGCGCTCTGGAGCTTCTCGTCCTCGACCAGTCGGTCGACGGTCCACACGTCCTCGGGCTCGTCGAGCCCGCCCCCCGGTTCCTCGGTGCTCATCAGCTGTCGCAGCGCCGCCATCTCGACTCGCCACTTTGCTGGGGTTCGATCGACCCAGGAGTGCAGGGCGAAGTCGGCGCCGGCACTCGCGATGGCATCCGACAGCTGCGACGAGACGTCTACGGGCAGGGCAAGCCTGCTGCCTCGCACGACCTGCTCGAGTCGATAACCCTTGCCTAGTAGAAAAGTCACCTCGGGGTTGTCACGGGGCACTGAACCGAATCCGGTGGGCGCGGGCAGCCGTTCGCCCGCGCCATATCCGGACACCGCGTACACGATGGCTTTACGGATGCCGTCGGTCGCTGCGACGCCCTGCAGCTTCGTGCTCAGTGCGCTGCCAACACCGCTACGGCGAGCGCCTGGCAGCACATCCACCATCAGCCAAGCTGTCTTCGGATCGTTTCCCGGTTCGAGTTCGTAGCGCGCGGCTCCGACCATGCGGGACCCGTCGTGTGCCACGAAGAGCCGGGTCGGCTGGTTGTCCTGGTCGAGAAACCCAGGGAGCGCCTCGACCGCGGTGTACGCGAGTTCGTCTGTTCCGTAGGTGAGGGCCTCGTTGCCGTAGTGGATGCTCATCGCCGCGACGAAATCGTCCCAGCCCGAGGCGCCAACCGAAGACGGAATCTCCAGCTCGCGAATGTGGATCATGCAAGAAGCCAACCATTTTCGGCCGCAATTCGCGCGGCTTCTGAGGCATTTCGTGCCCCGGTCTTGCCGATCGCCGACGAAAGATGGTTGCGAACGGTCCCCTCAGAGAGGTGCAACTGCGACGCGACCTCGCCCGAGCTGTTGCCCTGACGCACGGCGATGAGAACATCGGTTTCGCGTGTGCTCAGCGGCGAGGGGCCGGCGGCGAGCGACTCCGCAGCCAACGCGGGATCGACGACCCGCTGCCCGGCAGCGACACGGCGTACCGCATCCGCCAGTTGGCTGGAAGGGGTGTCCTTGACGACGAATCCGGATGCGCCTGCCTCGAGGGCGAGCCGCACATACCCGGGACGGCCGAAGGTTGTCACGATGAGCGCCCGGCAGCTGGGCAATTCGGCTTTCAGTTGGCGGGCGGCACCAATGCCGTCGAGACCGGGCATCTCGACATCCAGCAGCGCAACGTCGGCCTTGGATGCGCGCGCCGCCGCGAGTACCTCGTCGCCGCGGCCAACCTGGGCGACGACCTCAAGGTCGTCCTCGAGGTCGAGTAGGGAGGCAATGGCACCGCGAACGAGCGCCTGATCATCCGCGAGAAGAAGGCGAATCATCGAGCTGACCCCGCAACCGTCAGCACGAATCCGCCGGTTTTACCGGGCCCGGTGGTGACCTTCGCGCCCGCTTCGAGGGCACGTTCGCCGAGCCCGGTCAACCCGTTTCCGTTGCCGTCGCCTGGCACGCCGAGTCCGTTGTCGCGCACAGTGAGCGACGTTCGCTTCAGGTCGATCCAGCACTCGGTCGCCTGAGAATGACGGATCACGTTGGTTACGCCTTCGCGCACCGCCCACCCGAACAACTGTCGCAACTCGCTCTCGACCACGCTGCCGTCCACCGGCAGGTGGGACTGGATGCCCGCAGCATCCAGCGCCGTCCGGGCGGCTACTAGCTCGGCGTCGAGGTTCATCTCCCGATACGAACTCACGGCGGCCCGCAGGTCGGCGAGTGCGGTGCGTGCAAGCACCTCGATGTCGCCGATCTCCTCGATCGCCCGCTTCGGGTCGCGTTCGACGAGGCGACCCGCCAATTCGGACTTGACGGCGACCACCGTGAGTGAGTGACCGAGCACGTCGTGCAGATCGCGGGCGAGCCGCGCGCGCTCCTCCGCCGCGGCGAGCGAGGCGATGGTGACTTGCGCGTCCCGGAGCTTCTGATTGGCGACGATCTGGGTGGTGATCGAGAACAGCGAGATCGCGACGGTCACCGTGACAAAGGGAGAGAACCCGGTACCGTCGGCAAAACCATTCAGGGACGCCAAGCCGACCTGAGCTCCGGCGATGATCGCGCTCATGATCAGCCCGGGCGCGAGCGGTAGCCAGCAGAACGCGATCATGGCGACCACGAGAAGCCAGACCCAGACGAGGTACGCACCAAGGAACGGGAGCAGTACGAAGGATGCCAACCAATAGCTGGTCAGCACCAGGATCCTCGCCCTAATCGACTGCGGCCAGACGAGCGGTGGCAGAACGACGTAGGCCAAATAGAACACGGCGAGCAGGGCGGTGCCGATCAGCTTGATCCCGAGCGAATTGTGCGAGGTCCACACGTAGACGATCTCCGCGATCTGGTACGCAAGGCCGAAGATAGCTCCGAGATACCAGCGACGTGCGCCGCCGCTCTGCAGCCGGGCACGGATACCCATACCCGGCTGCAGATTCGACACTGTCGACACGATTGTCACTTTACTTTGGAAGCATCGCGGCTAGGCCCGGGCGGAGTCCCGGCGGTAGCGCCAGGTGATCAGCGCTGCGAGCACGAGGGACCACGCCCCGAGCACGATCGTGGGTGTACCGATGTTGCCGGTCAGTCCAGCCCCCATCTGGCCCAGCTTGTTGAGCCAGTACGACGGTGCGGCCTGGGCCACGTTGCCGACCCAGGTCGGCAGGATGTCGAGCGGAACCCACAGGCCACCGAGCATGGCCAGCCCCAGGAACGTGACCATGAACAGAGGCTGCGCAAAGGACGGCTTGGCGAACTGTCCGATCAGGATGGCGATGAGCGCGAACGGGATGATTCCGACCCAGAGGCCGAGCCCCGCCATGATCCAGCCCTGCACCGGGAGGTGCGCGTGCAAGGCGAGGATCGACACCGCGAACACGACGATGATCGACAGCAGGCCGACAGCCAGTGCGCTCGAAACCTTTGTGATCATGTAGCCGGTCCCGGAGAGCGGCGTGATGCGCAGCTGCCGGTTCCAGCCGACCGAGCGCTCATTGACGATCGTGAACGCCTGGGCGAGCGCGGCCATCATGGCGCCGTATGCACCCATCTGCACGGTGGTGACAATGATCCACTGTAGGTGCGCGGCGGAGTCGTACTGGGCGCCGTAGGTGCTGCCGAAGATAAGCAGCATCGCGACGGGGACGGCGAAGGTGAAGATCAGCGAGCGCGCGTTGCGAAGCTGGCGCGACATTTCGAGGCCGAAGTACCGGATGTTCATTTGCTTGCTCCTGTCTTTTCGGTGCCTGAGCTAGTCGAAGGCCCCGTGAGTGCCATGAACGCGTCATCCATGTTGCGGGGAACGATTTCGATATCCGTTGCGGATGGATAGCCGGCGAGGAGGGCGCGGAGCGTGGCATCTGAGTCCTCGGACTGGAGGATGATGCGGTTGCCGCGCTGCTCGAGGTGGGTGACGCCGACCAGTCGCTGCAGGGATGCGGCGTCGGCCGAATCGAGCGTGAAGCTCACCGTGCGTCCTGTGACCACCGACTTGACCTCCGACGGAGTACCGTCCGCGATGATCCGGCCCTGGCTCATGATGACGATGCGGTCGGCGAAGGTGTCCGCCTCGTCCAGGTAGTGAGTAGCGAAGACGACGGTTTTGCCGCGGTCGGTGAACTCGCGCATCGAAGCCCAAAAGCTGTGGCGAGCCGCGACATCCATGGCCGCGGTCGGCTCGTCGAGGATCAGCAGGTCCGGGTTGGAGACAACAGCGACCGCGAATCGCGCCCGCTGCATCTGGCCACCGGAGAGGCTTGCGATCTTCTGCTTGGCGAGGTCGGCGACGCCTGCCCGCTCCATGGCCTCCTCGACGGACAGCGGATGCTTGTGCAGCGCGTGAATGAGCGCGATCGATTCGCGCACCGTCGTGGTCGGCAGCAGAGCACCGCCCTGCAGCATCGCACCGACGCGACCGGTGACGATCGCGTGTCGCGGGTCCTCGCCGAACAGTTCGGCACTGCCATCCGTTGGTCGGGCGAGCCCGAGCAGGAGGTCGATGGTCGTGGACTTGCCGGCGCCGTTTGGCCCGAGCAGGGCGACGACCTCGCCTGGCTGAATCGTCAGGTGTACATCATTGACGGCTGTCAGGGTGCCGAATTTCTTCGTGAGCCCCGTGAGCCGAATCGCAGGTTGTCGTGTCATAACTCGATGGTTCCGTGCCGCGGCGGTCGATGCCCATAGCGCCGGTCACGACTTGCCCGTGACAAATGTCATGCCCACATTGGCGTCGTCACCAGTCGGGTACCGTAGTGGCAGACATTGGCCGACTGAAGGAAGGGGCGTCGTGTATCTCAAGAGCCTGACGCTCAAGGGCTTCAAGTCATTCGCGACCTCCACGACGTTCGCTTTCGAGCAGGGGGTCACCTGCGTCGTCGGCCCCAACGGCTCGGGCAAGAGCAACGTCGTGGATGCCCTCGCCTGGGTGATGGGTGAGCAGGGTGCCAAGACTCTCCGCGGCGGCAAGATGGAAGACGTCATCTTTGCCGGTACCGCGACGAAGGGTCCGCTCGGTCGCGCAGAGGTACTCCTGACCATCGACAACTCGGACGGCGCGCTGCCAATCGACTACACAGAGGTCACGATTTCGCGCACGCTTTTCCGTAACGGTGGAAGCGAGTACGCCATCAACGGCGAGAACTGCCGACTCCTCGACGTGCAAGAGCTCCTGAGCGACTCGGGTCTCGGTCGCGAGATGCACGTCATCGTCGGTCAGGGCCAGCTCGACGCCGTTCTTCATGCCAGCGCGGATGAGCGTCGCGGCTTCATCGAGGAGGCAGCGGGCATCCTGAAGCATCGCCGCCGCAAGGAGAAGACACTTCGCAAGCTCGAGGCCATGCAGGCAAACCTCACGCGGCTCTCCGACCTCGCCGGCGAGATCCGTCGTCAGCTCAAGCCCCTGGGGCAGCAGGCCGAGATCGCGCGCGAGGCGCAGACGATCGCCGCGATAGTTCGGGATGCCCGCGCGCGCATCCTTGCCGATGACGTCTCCCAGCTGCGGGAGTCGCTCACGGCCTTCGGGCGGAGCGAGAGCGAGCGCAAGAGCGAGCGCATTGTTTTGCAGGAGCAGCTCGATCAGGCGAGGCTTCGGGTCGGCCGGATCGAGGCCGCCATGGTCGGTGACTCGGTTGACCAGGCCCGCCAGACCGCGTTCGCGCTCGAGCAGGTACAAGACCATCTGCGTGGCCTGTACATGCTGGCCAATCAAAAGCTGACGTTCCTCGGTCAGCAGTCCGAAGTCTCCGGGGCGAGCACGACGATTTCGGAGAGTATGGTCGCCGACGTGCGCGCCGAGGCGGCACGGCTCCGCGACGATGTCACGGCGGCGGAGGTCGCCGTCGGCGCGGCTGCCGGAACAACCGCCACAGCCAAAGCTTCGCTCGACTCGCTCGACGAGGAAATCAGCTCGCAGAGCGCGCTGGTGTCGCGGCACGACCTCGACGTTGCGCGGCTTGCTGGTCAGATCGAGGTCGCCCAGTCGCGTCTCGTTGCCACGCAGGGCGAGCTGGTTCGCCAGCAGGGCGCGCTCGCCGAGGCAGAGCAGCGCCGGGAAGCCACGCGCACCGAGTTCGTGGCCCTCGAGGCCGAGGCTGCCACGACTGATGCGGGCGATGGCAAGCTCGATACCCTCTACGAAGAAGCTGAGACCCACGTCTCGAGCCTCCAAGCCGCGATCGAGACCATGCGCGACGACCTGCACGCGCTCGAGCGCGAACGGGACGCACTCGCGGCCCGAACATCCGCGCTGTCGATGGCTGTGGACCAGAAGGATGGCTCCGCGTCCATCGTCGGTACACCCGGAATCCGCGGCCTCGTGGCCGAGCACGTTCGCGTCACGCCCGGCTACGAGGCAGCGATCGCCGCAGCCCTCGGAACCCTTGCGGATGCGGTGCTCGCCGATGACCACGACTCGGCGCTCGCCGCGCTTGGTCGCGCTCGCGATTCAGACGCGGGACGAGTGGAGATAGTTGTCGCGGATGCCGCTGGCGCTGCTGCTCTCGGCTCGCTTCCGGCCGGCGCGGCCGCGGCCACCGATTTCGTTACGGCACCGGCGGGCGTGCTCGGCATCCTGTCTCACGTGGTCATCGTCGAAGACCTCGAGGTCGCGCGCTCGGCCTGGCCGGCACTGCGCAAGATCGGCGGCCTGACAGCGATCACTCGCGCGGGCGACGTGCTCACCGAGTACGTGCTGCGGGGCGGCACGGGCGCCAAGCGCTCACGCCTCGAACTCGTTGCCGAGCGCGATACCGCCGCCGAGCGACTCAGCGTCGTGAGCACGTCAATCGAGCGAGCTCGGTTTGCGCTCGCCGAGAAGCGGGGCGCACTCGAGACGGCGCAAACGGATGCCGCCAGCGCGCTGGCCACGCTGCGCGAGTTCGACGCCGCGCTCGCCGCGCACAGCGAGCGACTGGGTCGGTTGCGGATCCAGCTCGAGGCGGCGCAGGCCGAGTGGGAACGACTGTCGACTGCCGTACAACTGGCCGCCGAAACCGCGCGCACCGCAGAAGAGGATGTCGACCGCGCAACCGCCGAACGCAACGAGTACGCCGCAACTCCCAGGCCGATTTTGGATGTTTCCAGCCGCGACGCGATGGTGGGTGAACTCGATGCCGCGCGTGCGGCCGAGGTCGAGCTGCGCATCCAGCTTGAGACCGCGCGCGAGCGGGTACGAGCCGAGGAAGCCCGTGCGGACGCGCTAGCTGGGCAGCTCGTCGCCGAACGGGAGGCGGCGCAGGAGAATGCGCGCCGCACGGTACTGCGCCAGCGCCAGGTCGTCGCGACGACCACCGTCGTCGAGTCGCTGCCAGCCGTGCTCGACTCCGTCGATCGATCGGTGTCCGAAGCCCGAGTCGCGCTCGCCGCGCGCGAGTCGGAGCGGTCATCTCAGAACGAGGAGCTCATTGCCCTACGGGTCTCGGAGAACTCACTGCGCGAGCGGCTCGATGCGGTTGGGGACACCGTGCATGGGCTCGAGATGCAGTTGTACGAAAAGAAGCTGCAGCTCTCAACCCTGCTTGAGCGCGCGGGTGAGGA
>JADGOT010000126.1 GCA_017882805.1 Glaciihabitans sp.
AGCCGGTCCAATTCACGGAACGGGTCGCTGCGCATCAGCATCGCGATCACCTCCACGTCAGTTGTGATGCTCCCGGTTGGTCCACAGCTCGTACTGGACGATCTGTGGTATGCGCTATAGATTTTCTACAACAACTGCCAGAGTACGGCAAGGGGCAGGCGCGAAGAATTTGAGGAGGCGACCCGGGTGACGGACGTCGACAGCAACCGCGGCGTCTACGGCATCACGGTCGCCGCCGATCTCGTCGGGATGGGCGCGCAGAACCTGCGCCTCTATGAGGCCCGCGGCCTCCTTGAACCCCACCGGACGCCGGGCGGTACCCGGCGTTACAGCTCCGACGATCTCGACCGGCTCCGCCGGATCAGCGACCTGCTCATAGACGGCCTGAACCTCGCCGGCATCGCGATGGTCCTGCGCCTAGAAACCGAGAACGCGCGGCTCCGCGCTGGCAAAGAGTAGGAGAAGCTGCGACGCGCCGCACGCGTCAGCTAGGCGACTTCGTACCGCGGTGGTCGGGCGGCCGACGTCGCTGCCAGGCGTCGATGATGTGGGCATCCATGACCTGCTCGGCGAGATCGCCGTCGGCGGCCTCAATCGCTGCGAAAATGGCCTCGTGCTCACGCAACGTTTGGCGCTGTTGCCTTTGCGTTGGCGGCGAGCCGTGATAGCGCGCACTGTCGCGCGCCCGTTCGAACAAGACTCGAGCGATGCTCTCCGCAAGACGGTTTCCCGAGATTGACATGACGGTCTCGTGGAACATCACGTCGGCTGCGCCAAACACTTTGGGCAGGTCGATCGAGGATTGCATTGTCTGAAGCAGACCGCGAAGGAGTTCCAGCTCGGCGGCGGCGCGCACCCGAGCGGTCTCCCCGGCCATCGCGGCCTCGAGGCGGGCCCGGACGACGCTGAGTTCGTCGAGTACACCGAGAGTCTTGTCATGGGCAATCAGGGAGGTGAGGACCACTCGATCCATCATGTTCCAGGCGCTCGTCGGCTCGACGACGGTCCCTCTCCCCTGAACGACGCTTACCAGGCCCTTCTCCTGCAACCGCTTGATCGACTCGCGCAGGACTGTTCGGCTAACGCCGAACTGCTGGCTTAACGGCAACTCGGGGGGGAGCGTGTCGCCGGGCGACATCTCGCCGGACACAATCACGTTCACCAGACCCTCGACCACCGCAACTCCCAGCTTCGCTGGGGTGCGCGTTTCCACCGACACGAGCTGACTCCACTGTTTAGCCGTGCTCGCTTGCTGCGTCATGGAACGGAGTGTACGCACGTCCCTTTTCAAATCCCCACCGGGAGACATATGATGTATGCTGTTTGCCAGCGTCGGTGGCGAAGCCTCCGTGCCTCGGGACTTTTCGGCTGCTCAGGTGAGGATGCGGCGACGTCATGAAGATCACGGGCTTCCGCACTTTGACTACTACACAGCACTGGGGCCGACCGGTCGGCGACGTCAACGGCTTCATCAGCGACGGCATCACCGAGGTTCCCATCGTGATCCTCGAGACCGACGGCGGTCTCGAAGGGATTGGCGTTGGCTCGCACGCCGACATCGGCAGGGTGTTTCCAGCAATTGAAGGGCAGGATCCGCGCGCGACGTTTGCGCTTTACGACCGCATGCTCGCGCATGTGTTCAAGTCCGGGCACAGTGGTGCCACCTTCGGCGGCATCGGCACCCTCGACCTGGCACTATGGGATCTCAAGGCCAAGATGGCAAACGAGCCTTTGTGGCGAACCCTGGGCGCCCGTGACCGCTACGTTTCCGGGTATGCGTCGGCGCTCGAAATTGCGGTCGGCGACGACGCGCTCGCGGCGCTATACGCAGGCTGGATCGACCGTGGCTTCACGAGTGTCAAGGTTAAGGGCGGGCTCGACTTCGACCGTGACGTTGCTCGGCTGACGACCATCCGCGAGATCTTCCGGGCGAACAGTACGCGGCCTGCGATCATGTTCGACGCAAACGAGTCGTGGAGCCGCAAGCAAGCGATCCGCTATATCTCGGGCCTGGAGGAGCGGTTCGATCTCACGTGGATCGAGGAACCTTTGCGGAGATGGGACGCCGAGGGCCTGGCCATCGTTGGCCGATCCGTCCGCGCCGCCGTCGCCACGGGAGAGAACCTGACCGGACTCGAGCAGTTCAAGCCCTTGCTTGACGCGGGCGCAGTCGATGTCGTCCAGCCCGGCAGTATCTGGGGCATTACACACTTTCTCCGAGTGGCGACCGTCGCACATAGCCGCGACCTTCCGGTCAGTCCCGTCGGATATAACACCAACCCCGTCGCCCACGCGGCTGCGTCAGTGCCGAACCATTTGTCGATCGAGATTCAAGACCTCGGGAGCCCCGTCGGGCTTACCGTCGACCAGACCATCGCCGACGGCGGCGTGGTCCTGGGAGACCAGCCGGGCAACGGCTTGTCGGTAGATGAAGACATGATCGCCGGTGCCGAAGCCCGCCTCGCATGGTCCAATCCCGCCGGACCGCACGTGCGCCCTCATCGCGCCGGCCTTCGGCTGGTACCTGAGGAGTCAGCGCGGCACGCAGATGGTTTCCGAATCTCGTGACCGAGGCGCCCAGCTAGCTCGCTGGTCACCCGAGAGCGACGGCCGCTGGCTCGATGAGACCAGAGGCGATCAGGTCAGCCCACAGCTCTTTGGGGGCGCCGTGCTTGTACCTGCCGACGTTGCTCTGGACTTGCTCGGGGGTGCGCATGCCGATGGCAACGCTCGACACAGCCGGGTGCAGTAGAGGAAAGGCGATCGCTGCCTCTGGAAGCGTCGTGCCGTGTCTCTCGCAAATGACGGCGAGTTGGCGAGCCCGAGCGATGACGTCGGGTGGGGCTTGGCCGTAGTCGTACTTCGCATCTGATGCGGGCCAAGCAACGCTCAGTAGCCCTGTGTTGAATACGCCGACGGCAACGATGCCAGCCCCGGCAGCCAGGGCCGGCTCCAGCGCCGTCTCGAGCCCGCCCTGCTCGAGCAACGTGTATCGACCGGCCAGCATGGCGACGTCGAGGAGACCGTCGCGAAAGAGTTCGGGCAGCTCGTCGACGACGTTCGTGCCGACGCCGATCGCACGCACTACTCCCTCCGACCGAAGCTGTGCGAGCGCCTCGAGCGCTTCTCGCGCCGCGCCCGCGCGGAACTGGTCGGGATCATGAGCGTAGACGATCTCAACATGGTCAGTTCCCAAGCGCCGCAGCGAGTCGTCGAGCGAGCGACGGACGCCGTCACGGGAGAAGTCCCATACGCGTCGCAGGTCGCCCGGCACGTGGAAGCCTTCCGTATCCAAAGGCGTCGGGTGCGGATTGCGTTCAAGCAGGCGACCAACCTTCGTGGACAGGACGTACTCCTGACGCGGACGTCCGGCCAAGGCCCGGCCGAGCCGAGCCTCCGAGAGGCCCAGCCCATAGTGTGGCGCCGTATCGAAGTAGCGCACCCCAAGCTCCCAAGCGCTCGCGACGGCATCGAACGCCTCGTCGTCCGTCGTGACTCGGTAAAGGTTGCCGAGACTCGCCGCGCCGAACGCGATCTCGGTCAGCTCAAGGTTCGTCGAACCGAGCGGCCGCGTCGGAAGCGACGTCATCGGAGCCCGTACACGCCGCTTGCGCACCCGGCGTCGATGGATGCTTTCTCGACCAGTGTGAGACCGTCAGTGAGTTGCAAATACGCGTCCTTCCACGGCCGATACCCACCCGCGAGCTCGGCAAGAGGCCAGTCGGAACCAAACATTAACCGACCCGGCCCGAAGGTCTCGAGAGCGTGGTCGACGACGGGTCGCAGTCGATCAACTGTCCAGTGGTCCCAGTCGTCCTTTGTGATCAAGCCGGATACCTTCGCGTGTACGTTCTCGCACTCGGCGAGCGCGGCGAGGTCAGCCGACCACTGAAGCAACGAGTCGCTCGCAATCGGCGGGTTGCCCAAGTGGTCGAGGACGAACGTCGCCGACTCCATCGATTCCGCCAGCGTCTTGACCAAGGGCAACTGCCACAGCTCGACCAGGACATCGAACGGCAGCCCGGCGCTCACCAAGGACGCGAGACCGCGCGCGACCGCAGGGCGGCTGAGCCATTCTTTGTCCGACTCCATGGGAGTCACGTGGCGGACACCAACAAGGTGCTGACCGCCGGGCGCCGCCCGTAGCGAGTCGAGTTGAGCCGGGACGTCTGCCTGGAGGTCGACCCAGCCGACAACGCCGAGAATCGCGCCGACCGAATCAGCGGCGGCAAGGAAGTCGAGTGTCTCGCTGAACGTGTTATTGCACTGGACGACGACGCATCCGTCGACCCCCGCGGCGGTCAGTTCGGTTGCGGCTTCCTCCGGCGCGAAGTCACGGTCGATCGCCGACATCGTCGCGAGGTCAATCCAGCTCTGCGGGTTTCGCGCGCGCTCCCACACGTGAAGATGGGAGTCGATCAGGCGGCGTGTCACGCGAGATGCCAAACCTCGCGCATGGCCCGCCAACGCTCACCCTCCTGAGCCTGCTGCCCGAACGCCGTCTGACAGGGATCTGTGTGCGTCCACCAGTCCCTGGTCACCGGGTCCTGCCCAATGAGCGCCAGGTCCCCTTCATGATCGCTCCCGACATATTCGTAGTACGCAAACAACGTGTCTTCAAGAATAAAGATCGTGTAGTTGGTGAAGTTGCAGGCGCGCAGTGTGGCTTCGACCTGAGGCCAAACAGCAGCATGCAGTCGGAGGTACTCGTCGCGTAGATCGGGTACGACATTGACGACGAACGCGTATCGCTGCACCGTTATGCCTTTGTTCCGCCGGCGGTCAAGCCGGACACCAAGAAGCGCTGCGAGAACAGGAAAATGATAAGCACGGGCGTAACCGCAATCACCGTGGCCAGTGCGAGTGTGGGCAGCTCAATTGTCGTAACCCCTGCCGCGGTGGGGTTGAAGGCTGGCACGCTGGACAGCAGTTCGGTGAGGCCGACCTGGATCGGCTCGCGACGCCCAGGTTCTGTCAGGAACGGAAGGAAGTAGTTGTTCCAGTTGGCGACGAAGCTGAAGAACGCGACGAGTGCTACCACGGGGCGGGCTAGCGGCAACGCGACGCGGCTGAACACCGAGAGCTCCCCGCATCCGTCGAGTCTGGCGGCGTCGAGCAGGTCGCGGGGCACGCTGGTCGAGAAGTAGATGTAGGTCAGGTAGACACCGAAGGGGAAGAACGAGAACGGCAGGATAACGGCAAGCGGACGGGCGATCTGGTGCGCTGCGGCCAGCTCAAGGAATACGGGGATGACGAGCGCGGTGTTGGGGATGAGCATCACGACCAGGGTCGTCGTGAGCAGCGCCTTTCGGCCGTGGAAGTGCCCAAGCGCGAGCGCATATCCGGCGGGGATGCTCGTCACAAGGGTGATCACGAGGGCGCACCCCGCGTACACAGCCGAGTTCTGGAGCCAATGGAAGATGATTCCGCCTTGAAAATGCACCAGCGCCGACCAGTTCGCTGACAGCGCGTGTATCGAACCCACCTCGAACGCGCCGGTAGTCAACAGTTGGCGCGGCGCCTTTGTCGTGGCGATCAAGAGCCACACGATCGGGATGACGAAGAACAAGATGAAGAAGACCACGATCGTCGCCACTGTCACCCGCGCCAGCCACCTGGTCGGGCTCGCCTCGGGGTGGCGCGATCTCGTGCTAGTCGCGCTCAAAGAGGCCTCCCCTGACCACAAAGAACGCACTGAGTACGACACAGACAACGAGCAGCATCACCGCGATCGCGGCAGCGCCGTTGTTGTCGGTTTGCTTGAACGCGTACTGATACGCGAGCTGGTTCAGTGAGTAGTCGATTGGAACAACTCCTTGGCTCGCTTGCGACAAGACCGTCGGCTCAACGAACAGCTGAGTTCCTGCGGCCAACGAGATAACCGCCATGTACGAGATCCACTTGCGCATCATCGGCAGCTGGATGCTCATAGCGGTCCGAACCGCACCAGCGCCGTCGACCCGTGCTGCCTCCATGATTTCGGTTGGAATGCTGTTCAGCGCGCCGTACATCACAACGATCCAGCCGCCGGCACCCGACCAGAAGGCGATGATCGCGAAAATCACGG
>JADGOT010000127.1 GCA_017882805.1 Glaciihabitans sp.
GCATGCGATCTCGATCTTCGAGCTTCTGCTGGACCTCTACGCCTTTGGCGACTGCCGGGAATCGCTCGCGCCACAAATCGCCGCGCTCGAGTGTGGTGGCGTCGTCGATCTGGTGGAGCGCGAGTTGGAGCCCCACGACCGCGCCACCGTGGCCAAGGTGATCGCTGCGGTGCGGTTCGTGGCATGCCGACGGGCTGCCGGCGCGCGGCATCACCTCGACCTGCTCCACCGCTATTGCGGCGCGTACGTCGGCCCGAACATTGGGCTCCGGCGACTCGACGACAACACCGAGATCGCTGTCGGTCGTTGATGGCAATCATGACAACCCTTGATGTCCGTCGACTACCACCACCGCGGCGGACGGCCGTGAGAATCGCGTGGGTGGGCTGGTAGCCGAAGCTATCGCCTGCCCGGCTGCGCCGTTGCGGTTCGAAAACGGCGGCGGTCTGGGCATCCGTGATGCGTTGGTGCTCGCCAGTCGGCAAATTGGTCACGACGCCTGCGCCGACCTCGCGACAAGGACAGGGGCCTCTGTACTGCGTCCAGAGCAATCGAAGATCCTCGACGATTTCGCCAACTTTCTGCGGGACGTGGCCGGAGGTTCGATCGCCGACGCCGTGTCGCCATACGGCCGGATCATCTTGCCTCCCCGGACCGGCAAGACCGTGGTGGCTGCGCATCTGATCGCCCGCACTGGCCTCGCCACGACGTTCATCGTTCCGACGCGGACGCTGGTCGAGCAGACGGTCCGCGAGCTCGACGCGCACTCCCCTGGGATTCCAGTGGGGAGGTTCTACGGCGACAGCAAGACCACGGTGGACCATGGCGTGAACGTCAGCACGTACCAGATGCTGACTGCGGCACTCGAAGAGGGACGGCTGCCGGCCGCGATACGCGCGAGCGCGCTCGTCTTCGCCGACGAAGGTCACCGCGCGATGACCGCTCGTCGCATGGGGGTGCTCCAAGGCGCGTTCGACCCGGCCGCCGTGCGGGTTGCCCTGACCGCCACGCCCGACTACGACGACGAGATCCGAAGGCTGGCGCACTTCTTTCCGTCGCTCATCCACGAGATGAGCGCCGACGAGGCGCAGGCCCTGGGACTGCTAGCGCCGCTGCGGGTGTGGGTCGCCGAGGTGGACGTGAACGCCTCCTCGGTGCGGCTGGTGGCGGGCGACTATGAGACTGAGTCGCTGGGACGACTCATGTCGTCGGCACCATTCTTTCAGGCAGCGCAGCACTTTCGCTACGCTGGCGGCAACGCCGACCGCCCGTGCCTGATCGCGTGCACGTCGCGGCAGCAGGCGTATGACCTGCATCAGTTCCTTGGCGTGCACCGCCCGCCGGAGCGTCCGGAGCCTGCGCTGGTGCTGGGATCGACCCCGAGCCCCGATCGCGAAGCGATCCTCGGCAGTTTCGCTACGGGCGCGATTGACACTATCGTGCAGGTGAGCGTGCTTCTCGAAGGTTGGAGCTCGCCGCGCTGCAAGCTGCTCATCGACCTCGCACCCTCACTGTCGCGGGTGCGAGCGACACAGAAATTCTTTCGCGTGATGACCCGCCTCGGTGACCAGGAAGCGCGCATCTACATGCTGATTCCAGCCGAGCTGCCGGTCATGCCGATTCTGCCGATGGAGGTCTTCGGCGGCTCGGACCCCGACCGAGATCCTGTCGGCAGCCTGGAGTCTGACGACGACACTGGCAGTGCGAGCTCGCAAGTGCAAGAGAGCGACGGCTGTCCCGTCGCAGGGGTAAGCCTCCGTAAGCGGGTCGTTTTGACTTCGCGTTTCGCGAAGCCACAACTCGACCCGGGGACGCCCGACCAGATCCGCGCCGTACTGGCGAGCTGCCCCGACTGGGATCCTGCACAGCCTTGCTCACTGAGCCGCTTTCGTTGGCTGTTCTTCCAGCACGAGCTTTTCTTGGGCCGCGGGGACTTCCTGCTGCGCTTCGTGGGTGCGCCGCGAACTGCTGTGGGTTTTGCGACGTTCGTCGCGCGGCTCTATCCCGAGGTGATCGCCGCCCGTTTGCTCGGGCTCGAGGCTCACAATGACTCCAATGACCGCTGGTGTTCGGACGACGTTGCCCTCGCGGAGGCCACGCTGATGGAAAAAGCCGGGGTGGGTGAGCCGGCGCACGAGCTTGTTGCCTGGTGGGAGGCTCTGAACCGGGGCCCTTGGCCCGAGCCAACCGACCTCTGCACGTGGCTGCTTCTGGCCGACGATCGAGCCGCCATCTCCAGCTTCCTGCCACAGCTGCGGAAACGAAGACGAGAGGTTCTGACCCGCTACTTCGGCCTGGCGTCGAGGCCTGCGGAGACCGTGGTCGAGATTGCCGCCGATCTCGAGATCTCGGGCAATCGAGTGCGCCAGATCGTGGCTTGCGGACTACACCAGCTTCGACATGGCATAGTGCGAGATCCTGAGGGAAAGCTCCGGTGGCGCCTCGTCCGTTCGGCGTACCGCGTGGGTATTCCGTCGCGACCTTACTCGCGGTGGACACCGTGGGAGCGAGAGACGGTTGGCTATGAGTGACACCGCGTCCAGTACCAACACTTATCTTGTGGGCGTTGCATCTACCGAACTGGATGAGCATTTGCCTAAAAACATGGGGTAACTGGTGAGTGTTGCGCTAAGTTGCCCCCAAAGTTGCCCCCAGGAACGGCTCGTCGCTAGGGGCGAGCCAGGTGATTTGTGTCCTGATTCGAGCAACCGGCGAAGCAACGTGATTGCGGAGGAGCTGTCATGGGGTAGGGCGCCTAACCGGCATCGATAGAAGTTGCTCGGTGTTGATGCCATCTCGCGTTGCCCCATGGTTTACGGCCAGAAGATAGTCTCGGACCTGTTTGGCTCCGCGCACGTAATTTGTGAAGAACTGCGGAAGTAGCCGGGAATGGTCCAAACGGAGACGCATGATATGGTAGTTGAAGA
>JADGOT010000128.1 GCA_017882805.1 Glaciihabitans sp.
GACATCATCATCGACGGCGGCAACTCGCTGTTCACCGACACCATCCGTCGCGAGAAGGCGCTGCGTGAAAAGGGTCTCAACTTTGTTGGCACCGGTGTATCCGGTGGTGAGGAGGGCGCGCTCAAGGGTCCATCGATCATGCCCGGCGGATCCGCCGAGGCCTACGAGAAGCTCGGGCCGATCTTCGCCTCCATCGCTGCGATCGCCGAGGGTGAGCCCTGCGTGACCCACGTCGGCACCGACGGCGCCGGACACTTCGTCAAGATGATCCACAACGGCATCGAGTACGCCGACATGCAGCTCATCGCCGAGGCCTACGACCTCATCCGTCGCGGCACTGGCGCGACGCCAGCCGAGATCGCCGACATCTTCACCGAGTGGAACAAGGGCGAGCTCGAGTCCTACCTGATCGAGATCACGGCCGAGGTCCTCAAGCAGGTCGACGCCTCCACCGGCAAGCCACTGGTCGACGTCATCCTCGACCAAGCCGGCTCGAAGGGCACCGGGGTCTGGACAGTGCAGAATTCGCTCGCCCTTGGCATCCCCGTCTCAGGCATCGCCGAGGCGGTTTTCGCTCGCGCCCTGTCATCGAAGCCGGAGCAGCGCAAGGCCGCATCAGACCTGCCCGGCCCGGCCAAGCCGTGGGTCGTCCAGGACAAGACACAGTTCGTCGAGGATGTTCGGCGCGCGCTCTACGCGTCCAAGATGATCGCCTACAGCCAGGGCTTCGACGCCATCGTCGCCGGTGCCGAGGAATACAACTGGGACATCAAGAAGGGCAACATCGCCAAGATCTGGCGCGGCGGATGCATCATCCGGGCCCAGTTCCTGAACCGAATCACTGAGGCGTACGAAGAGAACCCGAAGCTGGTTGCGCTGCTGACCGCGCCCTACTTCAAGGCCGCCATTGAGGGTGCGCAGGAATCGTGGCGAACCGTCGTCGCCCACGCGGCCATGGCGGGCATCCCGACACCGGCGTTCTCGTCGTCGCTCGCCTACTACGACGGCATCCGCGCCGAGCGCCTGCCCGCCGCCCTCATCCAGGGCCAGCGCGACTTCTTCGGAGCACACACCTACCTGCGCACCGACAAGCCCGGCATCTTCCACACCCTCTGGAGCGGCGACCGTAGTGAGATCGAGACCGAAGGCAGTTCGCACTAATACTTTCTGAGACGACAATGGTCAGATGAGCATGTACGACGACGAGCCTGAGCTGGTGGGATATGACCCCGGCGACGGTCGTCCGCTGCGCTCGCCGCACATGATGCTGGGCATCCGAATTGTCGTCGCTCTCGGAATCGCCGGGCTGGTACTGCCCGGTGTAATTGGCACCGTCATGATCAACGCGAAGGATGCGGTCGAGAGCTGCAAGCGCTGGGTCAAGTACGAGAACCCCAGCGACTCGTCGACCGTCAGCTTCGAACTGATGGGCGCACATGGCTCCGGCTGGCAGTGTTACACCCAGTCGAATTCGTTCGGCGGATCGCAATTCATCGCCTCGCTGGGCTGGATTCCCGGGCCCCCGACGTTCCCGGCTCGCGGCACCGTCAACGCCTAAGCCGTCCCGGCAACTGCCTACGCGGCACCGTCGAACATTGAGGTGACGGATCCGTCGCTGAAGACCTCGTGGATGGCGCTCGCAATGAGCGGCGCGATCGGCAGGACGGTGAGAGTGGGGAACCGCTTGTCCTCCGGGATCGGGAGTGTGTCGGTCACGACAACCGAGTCGATGAAGTCGCTCTGCAGGATCTCGCTGGCCGGGTCCGAGAAGACGGCGTGCGTCGCCGCCACAATTACCCGGGTAGCGCCCGCGTTCTTGAGCGCCTCGGCCGCCTTCACGATCGTGCCGCCGGTGTCGATGATGTCGTCGACGATCAGGCAGACGCGGCCATCCACCTCGCCGACGATCTCGTGAACGCTGACCTTGTTGGCGACCATCGGGTCGCGACGCTTGTGGATGATCGCGAGTGGCGCACCGAGCTTGTCGCTCCAGACATCCGCGACGCGCACCCGGCCCATGTCGGGCGAGACGACCGTCAGCGTGGACGCGTCGAGCTTCTCCTGGAAGTGCTTCAGCAGAACCGGCATGGCAAAAAGGTGGTCGACGGGACCGTCGAAGAACCCCTGGATTTGCGCCGCGTGCAGGTCGACGCTCATGATGCGGTCGGCCCCGGCCGCCTTGAACAGGTCGGCAACAAGACGCGCGCTGATCGGCTCACGACCGCGGCCCTTCTTGTCTTGGCGCGCATACGGGTAGTAGGGAGCGACGACCGTGATGCGCTTGGCGGATGCCCGCTTCAGCGCGTCGATCATGATGAGTTGCTCCATGAGCCACTCGTTGACCGGACGGGTGTGGGACTGAATGACGAACGCGTCGCATCCGCGAACACTCTCGTCGAACCGCGCGTAGATCTCGCTCGAGGCGAAGGTGCGAGCATCCGTGTGGACGAGCTCGGTACCCAGCGCTTCCGCGACATCGATGGCGAGCTGCGGATGCGCGCGCCCTGAGACCACGACCAATCGCTTCTGCCCGGTAGCGGTGATCTCGGCCACGTGTCCAACTTCCTGCCGGCGGTACCGACGGTGGTCAGGCTTTGTCAGTCGCCTCTCCGTCGGCCGCGGCAGCAGCCTTGGCCGCTGCAGTGCCCGGACGGTTGGCGAGGGTCCAGCCAGTCATATTGCGCTGCGGAGCAACATTGATGGCCAGCGCGCCCGGTGGAACGTCCTTGCGGACGACCGTGCCGGCACCTGTGTAGGCTCCGTCTCCAATAGTAACGGGGGCAACGAACACGTTGTGCGAGCCAGACCGTACGTGCGAGCCAACAACCGTCTTGTGCTTGTTAACACCGTCGTAGTTGGCGGTGATGGTGCCTGCGCCGACGTTCGATTCCTCACCCACGGTGGTGTCGCCGATGTAGCTGAGGTGCGGCACCTTGCTGCCTGCCCCGATGGTCGAATTCTTGGTCTCGACGAAGGTTCCGATCTTGCCCTTCGCTCCGAGATAGGTGCCTGGGCGCAGGTACGCGAACGGTCCGACGGATGCCCCGGCGCCGATGACAGCAAGGGTCGCATCCGTGCGTCGCACCGTCGCGCCCTCGCCAACCTCGCACGTGTCGAGACTCGTGTCGGGGCCGATAATCGCGCCGCGCTCGATCACGGTTGGTCCTGTGATCATGGTGCCGGGAAGCAACTCGACGTCTTCGCCAATCGTGGCCTGGAGGTCGATCCAGGTGCTGCCGGTGTCGCGCACTGTCACACCGGCAAGCTGCCAACCCCGCACGATGAGCGCGTTCAGCCGCTGCGCGGTCTCGGCCAATTGCACGCGGTCGTTGATTCCGCCGACGATCCAGTTCTCGCTGACCGGAACCGCGGTGACCTCCGCGCCCGAGGCACACAGCAGCCCGATGACATCGGTGATGTACTTCTCGCCCTGTGAGTTGCGGGTGTTGACCTTGGCGAGCTGCTCCCGCAACGGCTCGAGGTGGAAGATGTAGCTGCCCGAGTTGACCTCATGAATCTCGAGTTCCTCGGGCGTCGCATCCCTCTGCTCGACAATGCGGTGAACGGCACCATCGTCTGTGCGAACGATGCGGCCGTAGCCGGTGGCATCTTGGAAGATCGCGGACAGAAGAGTTGCCGCCGACGCGCCTGCGCGGTGAGCGACGAGCAGGCCGGTCAGGGTTGCCGCGTCGAGCAGTGGAACGTCGCCGCTCACGATCATCACGTCACCGGCGAAGGCCTTCGGCAGCACGGCGATGGCCTGCTCGACCGCGCGCCCGGTTCCCGGAATCTCGTCCTGGTCGACAATGACCGCTTCCGGCAGGAGTTCGAGGACGGTCGCTGCGACGGCATCCCGCTCGTGCCGCACGACCACGACTACGTGCTCTGGCGCGAGCTCGCGCGCGGTGGCGAGCACGTGCCCGACGATCGGAACACCGGCGAGGGGGTGAAGCACCTTCGGCAGGGTCGACTTCATGCGCGTGCCCTGACCTGCGGCGAGAACGATGACGGCGAGGTTCGTGTCGGTCATCTGTTCATTCTCCCGTTAATGTGCCAGGCAGAACGACCGCTCCGAGATTCGTGGAGACTCGAAATCGCGCGCTCAAACACCAAACTCGGTTCGCATCGACGTTACGGCGATCGGAGGAATCACGAACGAGAACTCCTCCGATCCAGGGTTGACCAGAAGAC
>JADGOT010000129.1 GCA_017882805.1 Glaciihabitans sp.
CGAAGATGCTGAGCCAGAAGCGACGCGAGGAGCTCGCGCCCCAGGCCGTCGGCTGGGCGCTGTTCTCGGCGGTGGGGTTGGCGACGGCCCTCGAAGTCGATCAGGTCGGGATCATGGCAGCGCTGGGCCTCGCCGGTAAGCGCGCGCTGACCCAGCTGCACGAGCTCGGCGCATCCATTACCGACAGCGTGCTTCTGCTCGACGGATCCTTCGACTGGCTGACGCCCGTTCTCAAGACACCGCTGCGGGTAAAGACGCGGGTGAAGGCCGACCGCGACTGCGCGTCCGTGGCAGCGGCGTCCGTCGTCGCTAAGGTGCACCGGGATCGGCTCATGATCGGCTACGACTCCGAATACCCGGGGTACGGCTGGAGCGGCAACAAGGGGTACGGCTCGAGCGAGCACTACGCGGCGATCGAATCTCTTGGGCCGAGCGCGCTGCACCGCAGAACGTGGCTGCACCCTCGCGACGCCGTTCTCATAGACTGATCCCAGCATGGAAGAAGACGAGTTCGAAGACTACGACCGCGAGGTCGAGCTGGCCCTGTACCGCGAATACCGGGACGTGGTTTCGCAGTTCCGCTATGTCGTCGAGACCGAGCGCCGGTTCTATCTGGCGAACGAGGTTGCGCTCGAACGTCGTGACACCGAGCACGACTTCTACTTCGAACTCAATATGACCGACGTATGGGTCTGGGACGTCTATCGGTCCGACCGGTTCGTGAAGTCGGTGCGTGTGCTGACGTTCAAAGATGTCAACGTCGAAGAGCTGTCGGCCAAGGAGCTCGAGCTTCCCAAGGAACTCGCACTCGACGAGTAGTCACTCGCCAGCCGACGCCGGATAGTGAAAGACGTCGTCGATGCTGACGCCGAAGACCTGCGCGATCTGAAACGCCATCTCGAGTGTGGGGGAGTATTTCCCCTGCTCGATCGCGATGACCGTCTGGCGGGTTACCCCGATCCTGTCCGCGAGTTCGGCTTGGGTCAGGTCGCCGTGTTCGGCTCGCATCGAGCGAATCGAGTTGGTGACCCGCGTTGGCTTCACCATGCCGGAACACCGCGGCGGTAGCCGATCAGCTTGGCGATGCCAGCGACAACGGCAGAGATGAAGAACGCCACGTAGATCTCGTTGGCGATCCAGAACGGCTCAATGCGGAGGGTTGCCAGCACGAGTCCGCCCAACGCACCCGCGATTACCGCCCAGCGTCCCGCGTACTCGCCGAAACGGTATATCTGACGGTCGCGGATGTCGCGCTTGCCGGCATCCTTCGGCGAGATGGCTGCGACGACGGTTCGAATGACGACAGTCGCGACGACGGATGCAGCGACGGCGCCGAGCATGAGTGGCACGTAGGCCACCGTCGCCCACGATGAATGGGTGACCTGGCCCAACACAATGACCGCGTAGGTGGCATAGATGGCGACGGCGACCGTTAACTCGATCCACACGCCCTTTTCTTGGGATGACATTGGTACTCCTCGTAATGTAAAAGATTGTTGACATTGCGAAGATAGGGCAACGAACGCACAATGTCAAGAAAGTTTGACATTGGTCGGTTCAGTCGTGGCGCTATCGCTGGGTCGGCAGTTGCGCCTAGCGTGGAACAATGCGTGATCTTGAGAATCTGGATGACCGCCGCAGACTGATCTTTGCGAAGTCGTATCTCGCCGGACTGTCGCGCACACCGCTCGGCTCCCTCTCGAAGAGCGAACTCGACTACCTCGCCTTCGTCTCGCTAGTGGATGCTGGCGTCGTTTCGGTCGACGCTCCCGCGTTCGAGCTCGCACAGCAGCTGGAGGTCACGCCCGCGAAGGTTTCGACCTTCGTGTACCAGTACCGCGTGCGAACTCAGTCGCCGGCGACGCTGTTGGATGACCTTGCAAACGCGATTGTGCTGGTGTCACTACCCGCCGATGGCAACGTCGTATTGAACGTCGAGGACCGCTACTGGCGCGAGACACTCATCGCGCAACTGAAGACCGTCGGTGTTTATACCGACACGTCGTTCAACCGCGAGCGGGTCACCGTGCCTGCAGACAAGTTCGCGCACGTGCTCACGAAGGTGTTCGGAGAGCGGGCGAAGGGGTTGTCAAAGAAGCTCTCGGCCGAGCGTCGGCACAACGCCGGAGTCGACATCCTGGAGTTGTTGGCGGGCTTGCCCGCAGCGACGCTTACTGCCGGGGTGTCATCGGTCGGGACCGCGACTGTTGGCGCGCTGCTCGCTTGGGCAGGGCTGCACTAGAGCTCCTCTCCTGTCGAGCTTGAGATTCCCGGAGTTTCTGACAGTCGGCGGCCCTCCACGGGTCTGCGCACCTCCGAGCGGGCAGAGTCCTCTGCATGGCAGCGAAAGACGAGCTCGGCAGGCGCGGTGAGAAGCTTGCCGCCGACCACCTGATCGCATCCGGTTTCGAGATTGTCGAGCGCAACTGGCGATGCTCGCAGGGCGAGATCGACATCATTGCGACGAAAGATTCCGAGCTCGTCTTCGTCGAAGTAAAGACCCGATCGAGTCTGGCGTTTGGTCATCCGCTCGAGGCCATCACCGTCGCGAAGCTCGCGCGGCTGCGTCGCTTGGCGGCGGCGTGGTGCGAGGCCCACCCCGGCCATCACTTCGCGATCCGCATTGACGCCATCGCCATCCTCGCGCCGATGCGCGGTCTCGTAGAGATCGAGCACATTCAGAGGGTGTTCTGATGGCGTGCCATCAGAACGAAAGGCTGGCGCAGTGAGCCTGGCGCGCACCCACGCGGTGGCTCTTCTCGGGCTGCAGGGTGCAATCGTCGAAATTGAGGCGGATGTCGCGAGCGGCCTCCCAAGGTTCATCATGATCGGACTTCCGGATGCCGCCCTCAAGCAGGCGGAACATCGCGTGCATGCCGCCGCAATCAACTCCGGCTGCGAGTTGCCCACCAAGAAGTACACCGTCAATCTGTCTCCCGCAGCGCTGCCCAAGTTCGGGTCGGGGTTCGATTTGGGAGTCGCCATCGCGTGCCTCGCGGCCGGCGGTATTGTCGACGCGCAGTCGATCGAGCGCGTGGTTCACCTCGGCGAACTGGGGCTAGACGGCCGGTTACGTCCCATCGTTGGCATCCTTCCCGCGGTCCTAGCCCTCGCTCGCGCCGGCTATGAGCGCGTGATGGTGCCAACCGGAAATGCGGATGAGGCTTCACTTGTCCCCGGCATCACGGTCATTGGGGTTACCTCCCTGCGGGATGCAGCCATCTGGCATGGCGCACAGCTTGAGCCCGAACCAACCGAGCCGATCTACCTGGCTTCCGTGCAAGCGGAGGCCGCCCCAGAAACCACAGACCTCGTCGATGTCATCGGAAATGGGGATGCCGTCGAAGCGATGCTTGCCGCCGCGGCCGGCGGTCATCATGTCTTCCTGCTCGGGCCGCCCGGGGCGGGCAAGACGATGCTGGCGGCGCGACTGCCCGGGTTGCTCCCCGACCTCTCGCCGGAGGCCGCCATCGAGGTGAGTTCGATCCGATCGCTCGCGGGGCTGCCCGTCGCGGGAACCCTGAACACGCGGCCGCCGTTCGAAAATCCGCACCACACAGCTTCCGCTGTGTCGCTGATCGGAGGCGGCAGCGGAATCATTCGCCCGGGTGCCGCAGCGCGTGCGTCCCACGGAGTTCTCTTTCTCGATGAGGCTCCCGAGTTCAACGTCAACGCGCTCGACGCCTTGCGTCAGCCACTCGAGTCGGGCGTCATCTCCATCCACAGGGCCAACGCGGTCGCCCATTTCCCCGGGTCGTTTCAGCTCGTCATGGCTGCGAACCCGTGCCCCTGCGGGCAATGGGGTGCAAAAGACTCCAGCTGCACGTGCGCGCCGTTTGCGCGACGTCGCTATCTGGCCCGAGTCTCGGGTCCGTTGCTCGATCGCATCGACATCCAACTGCGGGTGCATCGCATCACCAGCACCCAGCTGCGAATCGACGAAACAAGCACCCGAACGACCACGGCGGATGCCAGAGCGCGCGTCTCGGCGGCCCGGGACGTTGCGAGCGCGCGGCTCGCCAATACGCCCTGGACACTCAACTCGCAGGTTCCGGGAGCCTGGCTGCGCGGACCGCAGTCGCGACTTGCGATCGCGACCACCGCGTCCATCGATCGCGCGCTCGAACGCGGCGGAATCACCATGCGCGGTTACGACCGCGTGCTGCGACTCGGCTGGACGCTGGCCGACCTCGATGGCGCAACAACCCCCACCGCCGACCACATCGGTCGCGCGCTGTACCTACGAAAGGCGATGACGACGTGAGCATGTTTGGGCTGGGCGAGGCAGAGGTGGCAACTCTGATTCGAGCGATTGCGGGCGATTCGCTCGACCGGGAGGCCATCCGCGATCGGTTTGCGCGGGCGACCTGGACGGGGATAGCTGAACCCGGCGATCGAACCGCGGGACTCGTCGTCGCGGCGCTCGGTGCTGCTGACGCACTCGACGGGGTTGTTGCCCGCTGGGCCGCGCCGCAATGGGCGGCTGCGGTGCTCGACGCGGGTGTCGATGGGGCAACAGAGAGTGAGTTCCAGCAGGCAATCGAGCGCTGGCAACCACGCCTGAAATCAGCGACAGCCCTGCTCGCAGTGCGACAGGCGGCTCGATACGGCGCCCGGCTGCTGGTTCCGGATTCCGAGGGCTGGCCAGCGGGCATGGACGACCTCGGACTCCATGCTCCCCTTGCCCTGTGGATGCGTGGCACCGATCCTGCACTTGCCGCCCTCGGCGCGTCGATCGCGATCGTAGGGGCGCGATCTGCAACGGGCTACGGCGAACATGTAGCGATGGAGCTCTCGGCCGGTCTCGTCGATCGGGGCTTTGCGGTGGTGTCGGGTGCGGCCTACGGAATCGACGGGATGGCGCATCGCGCCGCTCTTGCCAGTCACGGCATGACC
>JADGOT010000130.1 GCA_017882805.1 Glaciihabitans sp.
ACCATTTCCAGCCCGACTTGGCGCGGTCGGTGGGGTTCGGGCCGGTTCCCTCACCACCGAACGGGGCTTTGTGCTGGAAACGTCAACCGCGACGTCGCGCAGGTCCAGGCCGATGATCCGGTCGTACCTAACCCGCGAGGGTTTCTCCCGCGCCGCCGATCCTCCCGGCGACGTCCCACGA
Organism: Glaciihabitans sp.; assembly: GCA_017882805.1. Taxonomy (GTDB): domain Bacteria; phylum Actinomycetota; class Actinomycetes; order Actinomycetales; family Microbacteriaceae; genus Galbitalea. Next base: position 182 of record JADGOT010000130.1, read on the forward strand.
ACGGCCCGTGACCAGCCGCCGCAAGATCCCCTCGAAACAGACCCGGTCACTGATCCGCCGCCGATGACACCCCAACGGATGCGGCTTCGGGCGATGCGGGAATCAACGGTTCGATCGCCGTCTACACGGCATCGACCACACGCGGATGCAACGCGAGCATGATGAGACCTCCACGAGGTCGTCGGGGTTGGGTCGCACCCGGCATAAAACTCGGGCCAACCCGACGACCAGTGGATGGTCAACTCACCGCCCTATTGGCGCGCGCTCCAAGGCTGCGACCGGCGAGATGGACACCTGAGAATCTCCGACTCACTCGCGCACCGTAAAGTGTCGAGCATGTCACCAGTGTCGGCGAACGAGTCGCTCGCCGCACGCTTCTCCCGTTACACCGCTGGATCGATCGTCGCTTTTGCCATCAGCGAGGCGGCATTGATTTTCTTCTTCGGCACTGGACTCGTCGGGGCAGCAGCCTCATCAGTCCTTGCTTTCATTGCCGGCGCGATCCCGAACTACTTCCTGAACCGTTCCTGGGTGTGGAAGCGACGCGGGAGGATCGAGATTCGAAACGAGCTGGTGCCCTATGCCCTTGTTTCCGTGGCGACCCTGATCATCGCGGCGCTCGCCACCACGGTTGCCGCCGCGATCGCGCCGGCTGGTCACGGTGTACAGACGCTGTTCGTGGCGGTTGCATACTTCGCCACGTACGGCACGTTGTTCGTCGCCAAGTTTGCGGTATACCACCGCTTCATCTTCGTCGAGAGAGCGGGTCGTGGTCGCGCGGAGTAAATTCTTCGTAACTCCTTAAGATCCCCCGACCGAATTGACGTTTCGTAAGGCATGATGAGGCTCGGTACCGGTGGGAGGGCTGCGCGTTCGTGCCCTCACCGTGTTGTGGGAGGCGCGAAGTGCGGATCATGGTGCTCGGCGGTGACGGATACTTGGGCTGGCCGACTGCGTTGCACCTCTCAGCACGGGGACACGACGTCATCACGGTAGACAACTTGGTGCGCCGCGGCTACGACAGCGAGCTTGGAACGACGAGTCTCGTTCCGATCGCTGATCTCGAGCAGCGCACCACAATCTGGCGGGAGATGACCGGTCGCACCGTCAGATACGCCGTGGGCGACATCACCGACTACGACTTCCTCACGTCCACGTTCCGTGCCTTCACGCCCGAAGCCATTGTCCATTTTGGCCAGCAACGCTCCGCTCCGTACTCGATGATCGATCGGTCGCACGCGGTCTATACGCAGGTCAACAACATCGTCGGCAACCTCAACGTCCTTTTCGCGATCGGCGAGATCGATCCTGCCGTGCACCTCGTGAAGCTCGGGACAATGGGAGAGTACGGAACGCCGGACATCGACATCGAAGAAGGCTTCATCGAGATCACACACAAGGGTCGAACCGACACCTTGCCGTTTCCGAAGCAACCTGGTTCGTTTTACCATCTGTCGAAGGTGCACGACTCCCACAACTTGGCGTTCGTATGCCGCGCCTGGGGATTGCGCGCAACCGACCTCAACCAGGGAATCGTCTACGGCCAAGCGACCGACGAAACCATCTTGCACCCTGACCTCGCCACTCGCTTCGACTATGACGCGGTCTTCGGCACGGTACTCAACCGTTTCGTGGTCCAAGCCGTCGCGGGGTACCCGCTCACTGTCTATGGCAGAGGCAACCAGACACGGGGCATGCTCAACATCAAGGACACGGTGCGCTGCATCGAGCTCGCATTGCTCAACCCTGCGCGGACGGGCGAGTATCGGGTGTTCAACCAATTCACCGAGTCGTTCTCGGTCAATGAGATGGCCGAGATGGTGGTCACCGCGCTTGGAATCGAGCCGAAGATCGAGCACCTCAACGATCCGCGGGTAGAACTCGAAGAGCACTACTACAACGCGGCGCACACCAAGCTCGTTGACCTCGGGCTCGTGCCGCACCTGCTCGACGACGACACGATCCGCCGTCTCGCTGCGATCGTGAAGGCATGGCATGATGACATCGATTCGTCGGTGATGGTGCCGACCATCCATTGGCGTGCGACCGCATCGCCGCACGGCGCGAGGGGGACCGCGGCGCCCCCTCCTACGGAGTTCGAGAACGCCGTGGGAGCCTGAGCACCGGATCTCTGATGGGTCGCGTTCTCGTCACCGGAGCTTCAGGGTTTATCGGTTCCGCGCTAGTTGCAGAGCTGCGCGCCCAACGAGCGGACGTGTTCGTCGCTGATTTGGTGCCGTTTCCCGATCGGTCGGTCCCTGGCGTCGTCGGCGACCTACGCGACCCCGACACGCTCGCCGCCGCGCTGTCTTTTTCGCCCGAGACAATCTTCCACCTGGCGGCGCGCACGTCGGTACTGCAGTCGGTCAGGGATCCACAGGGCGTGTATGAGGTCAACGTCGATCTCACACAACACCTACTCGAGGGAGCACGGAAGATCGACGTCGCGTCGTTCGTGTTCGCATCGTCGAACGCTGTCGTCGGTGAGACTGACGGTGCAATCATCGATGAAACCACCACGATGCGTCCTCTCACCCCGTACGGCGCCACGAAAGCCGCCGCCGAGATGCTTTGCTCCGCATATACAGAGTCCTATGGCCTCACCGCGTGCGCAGTCCGTTTTACCAACGTCTATGGCCATGGGATGGGCCGGAAAGACACCTTCGTCGTCCGCCTGATGCGCGCAGCCGCTAGCCAACAGCCGATCAGCATCTACGGTGACGGATTGCAGGAACGCGACTATCTACATGTCGACGACGCGATATCAGCTTTACTGCGAGCAGCCAGCGGTCGCCTCACAGGACCCCTCACCGTCGGCACCGGAATCTCGACCTCGGTAGTCGAGGTCTGCCGCTTGGCGTCGAAAGCGATCGGCCTCCCGATCACCGCCGTGCACACGGATGCACCAGCCGGGGAGATGCGCGCAGTTCGAGTCGACATCTCCAAGGCTCGCGCGCTGGGATACGCGCCGACCGTGCCACTGCGAGAAGGTCTGGTACGCACCTGGGACGCGCTGCAATCCGAGTTGGACTTCGCAGAGCCCATACCCCCGCGATGACGAGAAGGGATCGCTGCCGCGACTTCGATCATGCCATCGACACCACCGCCGGCCGCGAGTTCGCAGATCGCTACGGAGAACCGAACCTTGGGCCGGTCTGCGTACTGATCGCCGCATACCGTGAAGCACAAACTCTCGGCAAGGTGCTCGACGCAGTTCCGGCGAAGGCCCATGAGCTGCCTATCTCGATGCTCGTCGTCGACGACGGAAGCGATGACGGCACCGCGAACGTCGCAGAGGCTCACGGCGCCTACGCATGTCGACCAAGCATGAACCGCGGACAGGGCGCGGCGCTTCGGCTCGGCTACCGACTCGCGGCCGAGTACGGGGCCAAATACGTCGTGACCACCGACGCCGACGGTCAATACGACCCTGGCGAGATACCGGCGTTACTCGCCCCCATCATCGACGGCCGCGCAGACTTCGTCTCCGGTTCGCGTCGGCTGGGCAGCACGTATCAGGGCGACACCTTCCGACACCTCGGTGTGATCTTTTACGCAAGCCTGCTGCGCCTCCTCACCGGCCAACAGATCACTGACCCATCGTTCGGACTCCGAGCGATGCGAGTCGAGGTCCCGGCATCGATCGACCTTTGCCAGGCCCAGTTCCAGGCATCCGAGTTACTCGTCGGCGCCGCGATGCGCGGCTATCGCCTTGCAGAAATCCCCGCAACCATGCATCGACGCGCTGCCGGGCACAGCCGCAAGGGAAACGATCTCCTGTATGGCGCCCACTTCGGATGGGTTGTGCTCTCCACCTGGTGGCGCGACCGCGACCATCGCCCACAACGATGAAAGCGGTGAACGAGCACGCAGCGTCCCTTTCGCAGGTCCAGACCCGAGCAGAGGTTCGCACCGCAGCCAGTCAGCGTTCATGGTCCAGTACTGAGCGGATCTGGGTGGCCGCCCTCGTCGCTGCAGTCGCGCTTCCCGGTGCCTGGCAGCTGAGCCGGCCCAGCTTCTGGAACGACGAGGCAGCGACCTGGGCGATCAGCGGACACAGCTTCGGTGACCTGCTGCACGTACTCAGCACCTCAGGCGGCGACCGCGGCGCGGCCCTGTACTACTGCATCGCGTTCGCCTGGATACGAACGTTCGGCACCAGCGAGTTCGCCATCCGATCGTTGTCGCTCCTCGCAGCATCGGTGACCATGGTGCCCTTTCATGCCTGCGCACGTCGTCTCGTCGCGCCGCCTGCAGCCTGGGCGGCGGGCGCCGTTTTCGCAACCAGTGCATTCCTGCTGACCTACGCGCGCGACGCTCGCACCTACGCCCTCGCCGTCCTCTTCGTAGTACTGGCCGTCTGGACGTTCCTACGTGCCGTCGAATCGACATCGGTACGCGACTGGTGGATCTTCACCGTCCTCGCAACCTTGGCCATCTATGCCCACTGGTTCTCAGCGCTCGTCGTACTCGCATTGTTCGTTGCCCTGTTCGGGACACGCCCTATAGCCCAGCTGCGACGCCGAGCCCTCACGAGCGCGCTCGCTCTCGTCGTCATCACGCTTCCGATCGCAACGCTCGTGCTCGCCGGCGCAAACAGCGGAGTCGATTGGATCGCGCCGCTCAATGCCGACGAGCTACGCGCCACGGTCTCGCAGTTCATGGGAACAGCCAGCCCGGCGCTACAAGTCGTCGTGGCTGCGCCGCTGGTCATCGGGCTCATCGCGTCCTGGAATGGGCGTCATGCTTCGAGTACCCCACCAATCGTCCTTACCTGGTTCGCGCTTCCGGTCGGGCTGACCATCTTGATCTCAACCGTGAAGCCATTGCTGGTACCGCGCTATCTGATCATTGCCCTGCCGGCCTTTGCGTTACTGATCGGAGTCGGATTGTCACGACTCGCGCAAGGACGGCGCCTACCGCTCGCCGCCATAACTCTTGCTCTCATCCTCCTCAGCTACGGCAACTTCTGGAACTCGAGTACCGGCAACGAAAACTGGCGCGCAATCGTCGCCAGCGTTGGGCAGCACGCAAACCGCGCTGACACGATCGTGGTGTTCCCGTCAACGGCAGTGTCGGCCTTCTCCTACTACGCGCGTCACGATCCGACGCTGCGACATCGCTTCGGGCCGAGCTGGCCTCCCACACGATGGGACACCCCGTTCACCCGATCGATACCCAACGCCACGGTCTTGCGGCCGGCATCCCTCGCCGATAGCCGCGTCGTATGGCTCGTCGTCCGTGCTCCCCATGGTCGCACCGTGACCAGGAGCGTGCGAGACTCTCCCGTGCTCGCCGCGTTACGGAAGCAACTCGGACAGCACTTCGCGAAAGCGGCGATCATCCCGCCAGGGCGCGCGACGGACACGGTCTTCGTGGTCCGATACTCACAGCCAACGCAACCTTGAAGGCAACCATCACGACCGATCACGAAGTCCGAGGACCCGCGGAGAGCGCCGGAGAGCTCCGACCAGCACCGTCTCGTGGTGACCGATGCGCACGCGCACGGGCCGCAGCGCTGCATCATTGGCCATTCCTCGTCGTGCTTGTCCTCGGGGTCGCGCTACGAGCGGTAACACTGGCTGCGTACCGCCCCAGTCTGCTCTACATCGATTCGTACCGATACCTCAACCTTGTCCGCACGATGAATCCTGCGACAAGCCAGACGCTCGGCTACGTCTTCTTCCTGTGGCCTGTGCTCAAGGTCGGCAACCTGTTCGTCGTCGCCCTCGGACAGCACCTCATGGGACTCAGCATCGGCGTCGCGATCTACGTCCTGTGCATGCGTTACGGCATCTCACGGTGGATCGCGGCCGCGGCCACAATTCCGATTCTGCTCGACGCGTACCAGCTCCAGATCGAACAGAACGTGATGTCCGAGACGCTCTTTGAGGCGCTACTCGTCGGCGCGATGCTCGCACTGCTCTGGAACCGTCGCCCCAGCATCCGTGCGCTGGTCATCGGAGGGTTGCTGCTCGGACTCAGCGTCCAGGTACGGATCGTCTCGCTGCCCGCGATCGTGCCCGCGGTGATCTTCGCGTTCGTCTGCGGACCCGGAGGCTGGCGACGGCTCGGCCGCGCCACGACCATCGGGCTTGCGTTTCTCATTCCCGTCGTCGGATACATGGGGTACTACAGGTCTCAGACAGACAACTGGGGTCTCACCACAGGCGATGCACACTCGCTCTACGGACGCGCGGCACAGATCGTGGACTGCAAGACCCTCAGTCTCCCGTCGTACGAGCAGTTGCTATGCCCAAGGGTGCCCCTGAGCCAACGCGTCGGGGTCGACTATTACGCACACACTTACCCGGTCGCGGATCTCATCACCTTGCCGAAAGATCAAACGCTGAGGGGTGTCTTGCGCGACTTCACGCGCCGCGTCTTCAAGAACCAGCCACTCGACCTCGTCCACGCAGTCGCAACCGACTTTCTCAAGGGCTTCCGATGGGACCACACCGATGCGCAAGGCGACGTCACGGTCAAGCGATGGCAGTTCCAGACCTACTTCCCCAACCTTGGTCGCGATGATCCCAACGCAGCCACAACCAGATGGGGCGGCGGAACGCCGACGGTCGTGAAGCCGCTCGCGTCGTTTCTGCGTGGCTACCAGATGAGCGTGGGCTACACGCCCGGACCCCTCCTCCTCCTCGCCTTCCTCGCCGGGGTCCTGGGCGGATGCGGTCTGTTTCGCGCACGGCGATCGCGGCTCCGGGCAGTCTGCTGGCTTCCGACACTCACGGGTCTTGGTGTGCTGCTCGCCGCCGACTTCTTTGAGTTCTCGTGGCGCTA
>JADGOT010000131.1 GCA_017882805.1 Glaciihabitans sp.
CGGCGTGCCCAGTTGTGGAAACAGCTGTGCCGAACGAAACGTGAAGTGAAAGATCAGAACCGAGATTGCGGCTATCCCGCGCAGACCATCGAGGGCGACGAGCCTGCTGTGGGGAGGACCAGCGACGATGCCTTGGCCATCCGGTTGGGGAGCCTGCGACATATGCCCAGAGTACTGGGCACCCCGTTTGGGGTGACCCACAGCGGCTACGTTCGGCGCTATTGGTTGCTGCAACCCAGTAGCCTTAACACTGAAGACACTTGCTTGCTTCCTGAAAACTTTTCGCTATTTCGCCCGAGCAGTGCTGCGACGAGATTCATCCAGAGAGTGGAGATCGCATGGCCGACACCGACCGGCTGGACGTGCTCCACTTTGTCGATCTTCCGGTCGAACGCAAATCGGCGTGGGGTCCCGGCGAATACCCGAGCCGCCAGATCGCGATCAATGGGAAAACCCTGAGCGACTACCTTGCCGAGCGCACGGGAGCGCCGGTCGAGCAATCCACCCCGCTCGTCGACGAGCATGTCGGAACGATCACACCAGCGGCGTACCTCAGGGCACTGCTGGGTGGACCCAAAGACGACCTGCTTGCGGAAGGGCGAGTCGCAATCGGATACTGCGACGCCTGTCTCGATGGAACATGTGGAAAATTGCTTGCAGCGACTCTTCGAGTTGAAGGCGACATCGTCATGTGGGCGGCGATCGGATTCGAGAACTTTGATGAGGGCGAGGCTCCCAAGCTGACGCCGTTCTGGAAGAAGTCCGGCGCCGAACCGGAACCGCCATCCGGAGCGCAGTGGACCCCCGCACCCTTTGAACCGTACGTCACGCTGTTCTTTGCGCGCGATCAGTACCTTGAGGTGCTGCAGGCGGAGCGCAAGCGCCTGGCCGCTCAACAGTGACCGGTCGCGAACGCGTGCTGGCGGATGCCACGGCCCGCGGCATTAACATCGAGTTCGTCGAACGCCAAGCAGCCCGATCGCTCGACGAGGCGGCCGCCCTACTCGGGCTCCCCGCATCCAGCGTCATTAAGACTCTTGTGGTCAAGCGCCACGACGGAGACTTCCTGTTCGCGCTTGTCCCGGGCGACCGACAGATCTCGTGGGGCAAGCTGCGCGCAGTGGTCGGGGTCAACAAGCTGAAGCTGCCCGACGCATCCGTTGCGCTCGAAGCGACCGGCTACGAGCGCGGAACGATCGTGCCGCTCGGAAGCACGAACCCGTGGCCCGTCTACGCGGATTCGCGCGTCGCCGGCAGGATCGCACTCGGCGCGGGACAACACGGAGTCAGCGCATTGGTCGACGCGGACCAATTGATCGCTGGCCTTGGCGCAACGGTCGCCGACATTACGGACTAAATCCGGTCGTCATCCAGTCGACGGTTCACGATTGCCTGCTCGTGATGCTCTGGGATCGCGCAGAAATCGCCTTCGCAGACCGCGGCCGACGAGTCGCCCAGCACTGTAAGCGGGGTGGTGATCGGGTCCGTCATTTCACACTCTCTTGGTTCTGCTCGGCTTTTTCGGCAACGACCTGTTCGAGCACGTTAGCGAACGTCGCCGCATCCTGCGCACCAGACACCCCGTACTTCTCGTCAAATACGAAGAAGGGCACTCCGTTGATGCCGTACGCCTCGGCTTGCGCGACGTCGGCCTTCACGTCGGCAAGGTAGGTCTCGTCTGTGAGCACGCGCACCACCTCCGCACGGTCAAGCCCGATTTCTGCGGCCAGGTCGGCGAGATCCTCGATGCGCCCGACGTGGCGTCCGTCGACGAAGTATGCCTTCAGCAGGCGCTCTTTCATATCAATCTGGCGACCTTTGCTCTTTGCATAGTGCAACAGCTCGTGAGCCTTGATGGTGTTGGTCTGATGAACGTGGTCGTAGTCGTAGTCGAGGCCGACGCTCGCCGCGATTCCGGTCACGCGCTCGAGCATCTGGTCGACTTGATCTGGCGAAATGCCCTTGCGCTGCGCGAGATAGTCTCTGGGGCTGCCCTCGAAGTCCACCGGAGTGTCTGGAGCTAGCTCAAACGAGTGGTATTCGACATCCACTTCCCCATCGAAACCCGCTACCGCCGTCTCAAACTTTCGTTTGCCGATATAGCACCACGGGCACTGAACGTCAGACCAGATGTCGACCTTGATTGCATCACTCACGACAGGCTCAACGGATTGAGTGTCCGCGTCATTCCCGCGCGGCGGACTAGGCGCCGATGAGCTGCTCGGCGAGGTAAGCCGTGAGGCGGTCAAGGGAGACGCGCTCCTGGCTCATGGTGTCGCGCTCGCGGATGGTGACCGCGTTGTCTTCGAGCGAGTCGAAGTCGACCGTGACGCAGAATGGCGTGCCAATCTCGTCCTGCCGGCGGTATCGGCGACCGATCGCCCCAGCATCGTCGAATTCGATGTTCCAGAGCTTGCGCAGGTCATCCGCAACCGTCTTGGCCAGTGGCGAAAGTTGCTCGTTCCTGGACAAGGGGAACACGGCGACCTTCACCGGTGCGAGCCGACGGTCGAGGCGCAACACCGTGCGGGTATCGACGCCGCCCTTGGTGTTCGGCGCCTCATCTTCCGCATAGGCCTCGATCAGAAACGCCATCAGAGCCCGAGTCAGGCCAAAGGATGGCTCGATGACGTACGGCACATACCGCTCCCCGGTTGCCTGGTCGAAATATCGCAGGTCGTTTCCGGATTCGCGGATGTGGTTGGAGAGATCGAAGTCGGTGCGATTGGCGACGCCCATCAGTTCGCCCCATTCGCCGCTCGCGAATCCAAACCGATATTCGATATCGGCGGTCGCGGCGGAGTAATGCGCGCGGTCGCCGTCGGGGACATCGAAGCGACGAAGATTGGCCGGATCAAGACCCAGATCGGTGAACCAGGCAAGACTCTCCGCGATCCAGTGCTCGTACCATTCGGGCGCCTCCGCGGGCGGCGTAAAATATTCGATCTCCATCTGCTCGAATTCGCGCGTGCGGAAAATGAAGTTTCCTGGCGTGATCTCGTTGCGGAACGCCTTGCCGACCTGGCCGATTCCGAAGGGGGGCTTCTGCCGCGAGGTCGTAACAACGGTCGCGAAGTCGACAAAGATGCCTTGCGCCGTCTCGGGACGGAGGTAGTGCAGGCCCTCCTCGTCGTCGACTGGTCCGAGGAATGTTTTCATCAGTCCCGAGAAGTTCTGCGGCTCAGTCCACTGTCCACGCGTGCCGCAGTTCGAGCACACGATGTCGGCGAGCCCATTCTCGGGCGCACGACCCTTCTTCGCCTCATATGCCTCAATGAGATGGTCGGCGCGGAAGCGACGGTGGCAGTGCAGGCATTCGATCAACGGGTCGCTGAAGGTGGCAACGTGGCCGGATGCCTGCCACACCTTGGTCGGTAGAATCACCGAACTGTCGAGACCAACCATGTCGGCGCGACCGCGAACAAAGGTCTGCCACCACTGGCGCTTGATGTTCTCTTTGAGTTCCACTCCGAGCGGACCGTAGTCCCACGCGGATCGCGTACCACCGTAGATCTCACCGGCCTGAAAAACGAAGCCTCGGCGTTTGGCGAGGGCGATGACGGCGTCGAGAGGATTTGGCGTGGCCACGAGTTACTCCAGTTTTTCAGCCGAGCTGGATGCCCGGTCGAGTCGAAAACCCCAGCCTAGCGGGCTAGTGGATAACGGGGCCGCGCGGCGGCTCGTCGCGAAGCTCCCACGGAATCTCGCCGGTCAGCTCGATGTCTTCCTCGGGTGGCGCACCAAACGGAACTGGCTCGCCGTACCACGGCAGCACCGGCGGCGGGCCGGTCGGGGGCGCCTCGACGTCGTCACCGAGCTCCTCGCCGCGTCCAAACAGGATGCCGTTCTCGCGCGGTTCCTTCTGAGTCATCCGCCCAGCGTAGCTGCCTGTTACGGGCGCAGCGCCGTCACCACAGCGGCGACGTCGGCCTCCGTGTTCCAGAGGTGAAAGGATGCGCGAAGGCGGCCAGCTCGGCCAGATGCCCGAATTCCAGCGGCGATCAACTTGCCTAGCTCGGCCTTGTCGGGATCGGCCCAGCTCACGATTGCCTGATGCTGCTGCGGGATGCCCAGAGCATCGCACAACTGGTCGCCGAGCCCAGACGTGTGCGCCCATACCGAGGGGATGTCGAGGCTTGCAAATAGTGAGATGGACTGCTCGGCACCGACCCACGCTTGCCATGCGGGTGACACATCGAATTGACGTGCATCGTGCGCGAGGTGCATGGAGGGTCCGTAACAGGACTGCCAGACGTCGTCGCCGGCGTACCAGCCCGCTTGCAGCGGTGTCAGAAGGGCCTGGAACTTAGGGCTGACGGTGAGGAACGCCACGCCTCGCGGCGAACACAGCCACTTGTAGGTGTGACAAACCGTGGCATCCCACTGGGTTGCGTCAACCGGCAAAACGCCGGCCGCCTGAGTGACGTCGCAATAGGTGAGCGCCCCGTGCGCGGTTGCCGCGGCACGGATGGCCGCGACGTCGGCGACTACGCCGGTGGCAGATTGAACCAGGGCGAATGAGACCAGCCACGTCTCATCCGTGATCGAATCGGCGAGCGCGGCGAGCGGCACGGTACGAACCCGGATGTCCCTGCGTTGCAGGAACGGGAAGACGATCGACGAGAAGTCGCCATCCACGCACAGCACCTCGGCACCAGCAGGAACCGCAGCCGCCACGAGAGCCGTGAACACTGAGGTTTGCGATCCAGCGGCGACCCGATCCACACCGATTCCCACCAAGCGGGCGTAAGCCTCGCGTGTTCTCGCCACTATCGGGTCATAGCCCTGCGGATCGCGGTCGGCACGAAACCATGAGTCGAGGTCTGCTTTGAGCGCGTCCACGGCCGCACGCGGCGGGAGGCCGATGGATGCGACAGCGAGATACCCGCTCGCGTCGCCAAACTGTGCCGCTGCGGTTTCGAGCGAAACGGTGGGGATCAGAACGGATGCGGCTGTCATTCCCCTAGCTTCGCTGGCCGGAAACTATCCAACAAGAGCAGCATTCCGATGCGATCAATAACACGAGATTATGATTGCGC
>JADGOT010000132.1 GCA_017882805.1 Glaciihabitans sp.
CGGGTGACGCGTCATTCGCGCAATTGGTAGCGCGGCCAACACTCATGGACCCTTGGACGATCCCCATGAAGGGCGTCTACCTCTGCTCGGCCTCGACCGCGCCGGGCCCGGGCGTGCACGGCATGGGCGGGTACAACGCAGCGAAGCGCGCGCTGGCCCGTGAATTCGGCATACGAGACCTGCCAGCACTCGCCTAAGCGCTCTTCGTCCCCTTGGTGACGACTTCGGTCGCAGCACCCGGCGCGGGCTCGCTAATGAACTGCATCCCCTGCGCGGAGTTGGCTGAAAGCGTCAGCAGCTCAAGCCACTCACGGTTGATGGTTGGGGCTTTGCTCCCGTAGTACTTGAAGTACAGCGGGATCGCGGAGTCCAGCCAGATGCTGCTGCGACCCTCACCCGTTGACGCGTCTTCTTTCCAGGTAAAGAAGAAGCTCTCTTTGCGACGAAGTTTTGCACCAATTACCAGCTGCAGGTGGGCCATATCGCGATCGTCGAAAACGATCTCGGTGCCCGCCTCGCCATACAGGATTTTTCCCATGCGATCTCCACTCGATCAAAATCCAAAAGATCAGTGGCTAGCATATCGGAGGTATCGGGTTTAGGACGCGCGAACCATCCGCACAGCTCGATCAAGCGACAGGGATTGCCCCACCTCGACGGCGTGACTCAAGATGTCCCCGCGGAGCGCAACGTAGACGGTGCCGACCTTGTGCACGAACCCCAGGGTGTCGCGTTCCGTCATCACGCTGTAAACGTCTTCGGTGACGAGAGCGACGGTCAAATCTGTGCGGGATTTCGGTGCGGCCGGGGAGATTAGAACCATGATTTTGTTCCTTCCCTAGAACGACCAGTGCGCCCCTGTTCGGGGGCCTCTCGCTCATTGAAACACTGGCGGTCTACCCCCGCAATAGGTCGTGGGTAAATTCACGGGGGCTTGACAACATCGCCAAATATTCCGTGCCGTCGCTACGCCGTTTTTGGTCGGCGAATTATGGCCACCGACTGTCCTTCGAGTCGCCCCGGCGTGCCGCTCGTGGTCAGGATCAGCTCGGTGTGCGCCGGCAGTGCGCAGTCCTCCTCGCCGAAATTGGCGACCACGCTGACGTGCCCGCGATCGAGTCGAAACCATCCCGTTTCGTCGTCGAACTCCGCCCTAAGACTGCCGAATCGCGCGTCCGTCAGCTCGGGCACGCTGCGGCGCACTCGGATAAGCCGACGATAGAGATCGAGCAGCGTCGCGTGCTCGCCCCCATCGAGTTCCGACCAGTCCAGCTTCGAGCGCTGGAAGGTTGCCTGGTCCTGCGGATTGGGAATCGCGTCCGCGTCCCAGCCCATACGGGCGAACTCACGGTGTCTGCCCGCGGCGACGGCTGTCGCCAACTCGGGCTCAGGATGCGACGTGAAGAACTGCCAGGGCGTCGATGCGCCCCACTCCTCGCCCATAAAGAGCATGGGCGTAAACGGGCCAGCCAGCGTTAGTACCGCGGCGATCGATAGTTGACCGAGGTTGCAGGATGCCGTCAACCGGTCTCCCACCGCACGATTGCCGATCTGATCGTGGTCTTGCGAGAACGCGACCAGCCGCCAGGTGGGAATCGTCGCGTTGATTGGGTGACCGTGGCCGCGGCCGCGGAACGTCGAGTACGTGCCGTCGTGAAAGAACCCCGTAGTTGTCGTCTTAGCGAGCGCGGCGAGCCCCGCAAAATCTTCATAGAGTCCGGTCGTCTCGCCCGTGAGCGCAGAGTGCAGCGCATGGTGGTAGTCGTCGTTCCACTGGGCGGTCAGACCGAAGCCGCCCACCTCGCGCGGCGTGATCAGCTTCGGGTCGTTGAGGTCGGATTCGGCGATCAGCGCGAGCGGGCGGCCGACGGTGAGGCTCAGTGCGTCCGTTTCCTCGGCGAGCTGCTCGAGAAGGTGCTTCTCGGACGGATCGACCAGCGCGTGAACCGCATCCAGGCGCAAGCCATCTACGTGGTAGTCGCGCATCCACAGTTGGGCATTGTCGAGGATGTAGCGGCGCACCTCAGGCTCCGCAAGATTGACCGCCTCGCCCCAACTGGTCGAATACGCATCGGTCACGTACGGGCCGAACAGGGGTAGGTAGTTGCCGCTCGGTCCAAGGTGGTTGTAGACAACATCCTGAATGACGGCGAGACCGCGCGCGTGACAAGCATCCACAAACCGCTGGTAGGCGGCCGGCCCGCCGTAAATCTCGTGCACGGCGTACCACAGCACGCCGTCGTAGCCCCAGTTGTGAGTGCCATTGAAAGCGTTGACCGGCAGAAGCTCGACGTAGTCGATGCCCAGATCGACCAGATGATCGAGTCGTTCGATGGCTCCGTCGAGCGTTCCCGGGGGAGTGAACGTCCCGATGTGGAGTTCATAGATCACGCCGCCCGCGAGTTCGCGGCCCGGCCAGGCGCTGTCGGTCCAGTCGAACGCGGACGGATCGAACACGCGGCTGGCTTGATGCACGCCATCCGGCTGCCAGAGCGATCGCGGATCGGGCACCGGGTGGCCGCCATCGAGAACGATCGCGTAGTCCGTGCCCGGCGCAAGCGGGACGTCATCGATCCAGTTGTCACCGTGCCGGCGCAACGCGCGATCACCCTGAGTCGTACGCACTGCGACGGTCGTGGCGAGCGGCGCCCAGACCTCGAGCATCATGTCTCGACCGGGGCTAGAAGTGCAACCGGGAAGACCGAGAGCAAATCGGCGAGCGGCAGTGGTCCGCCCTCGAAAGAGCGCCCGGTAATCACGTCGACGAGCGGATGACCCGGCAGCACCAATTCGGTATCGCCCCACCCGCGCTCTGCTAGCCCCAGCGAGAGTCGTGTGCCGACCGCGATCGCACCACCGCGATCGAATGCGACAGCGTGGCGCGACGACTGGCCGAGCACGGGCAGGGGAGCGTAGCGAGTGAACAGCTCCGGTCGGTCGCGTCGTAGCCGGAGCGCCCGGGTTGTGACTAAGAGTTTGGCCGCGCCCGTGTCGTCGATGGGCGGCAGGTCGTTCTGAATCGCCATCAGCAGCAACCGGCGAAGATCGAAGTCGACCTCGCGCCGGTTGTCCGGATCGACGAGGCTCGACTCCCACAGTTCACTGCCCTGGTAGACATCGGGAATGCCCGGGGCGGTGAGCTGGATGAGTTTGGCTGTCAGCGAGTTGGACCACCCCGCCTGCTCGATCTCGGCGACGAAGCTGGCGACCACGTCGGCGACCGTCGAATTGTCGAAGACCGAATCGATCATCCCGTGCATCGCGGTCTCGAACTCCACGTTCGGGCTGATCCAGTTGGTGGAAGAGCCGGCCTCGCGCGCGGCCTTCGTGGCGTATTCCTGGAGGCGCTCGCGGGACGCGGGCCAGGCACCGACGATCGACTCCCAGAGCAGGTCGGCCAGGACGCCGTCGCCGAGCGGCGCTTGCTCATGCAACCGGTCGAGGGTCGTCTCCCACCGATCGGGAATCTCGCTCAAGACACTGATTCGGGCGCGCGTGTCTTCGCCGCGCTTGGTGTCGTGCGTGGTCAGGGTGGTCAGGGATGCCGGATGACTGGCCTGGCGGGCGAGCTGGCGGCGATGGAATTCGGCCACACCGATCGAGAACTCGGCCGGGTCGCCGCCCACCTCGGTCAACGACGAGAGGCGGTTGTAGCGGTAGAAGGCGGTGTCCTCGACCCCCTTCGCCATGACCATCCCGGAGGTCTGCTGGAAGCGGATGGCGGCGGGCTGCGTGCCGTCAGACAGGATCGGCAGCAGCGCGTCGACCATTGCGGCGAGATCAGGCCGGTACTCGCGGGCCAACCGTGCAGCCTCGAGCAGGTGCTCCTCGCCCACGGGAAGGTAGGACCGGTAGACGGGGAAGCAGGCGAGGAGTTCTGCAATCGCGTCGGCAACTAGCGGCCCTTCGACGAGCTCAGGGACCGCCACGATGCCCGACGGCAATTCTCGTGCCAACCGCAGCACCTCAGAACGAAGGATGCCGTCGGCGACGGCCCGCTTCGTCCCATGGATGAGCGTCGGCCAGTCGATCGGCTTCGTGCGCGCGCTGCGACGAGCATCCAGCGAATCCAGTGCCACGCGACCGGACGGGTCCACGAGTACCCGGTCGAGATCGCCCAGTGCGTCGTAGCCGGTCGTTCCCGCCGTCGCCCAGAACGCGGGGAGTTGCTCGTCGCCCTCGAGGATCTTCTCGACCCACACCGGTGCGTTGTCGGTAGCGGCTGCGAGGGCGTCCAGATAGCCGCCGGGATCAGCGAGCCCGTCCGGATGATCGACCCGGATGCCGTCGGCGATTCCCTCGCGCACCCAGCGGAGGATCTCGACATGGCTTGCAGCGAATACCCCGGGTAGCTCGACGCGAATTCCCGCGAGCGTGTTGATGGCGAAGAAGCGTCGGTAGTTCAGTTCGTCGTCGGCGCGCTGCCAGTTCATGAGCTCGTAGTTTTGCGCCGCAACGACGGACGCCAGTTCGCCTTTGCCGGTCCCCGGAGCGAGCGGCAGCGCGGTATCGAAGTAGCGAAGCTCGTCGTCGACGATGCTCAGTTCACCGTTGGCGAGGGCACCCTCGAGAGTTCCACCGAGGATCGGCAGCCGCACCTTGCCACCACCGAAGTCCCAGTCGATGTCGAAGAAGTCCGCGAACGGTGAATCGCGACCGTTCTTCAGAACATCCCGCCACCACGCGTTCTCCTGTGCGTCAGCGACGCCCATGTGGTTCGGAACGATGTCAATCAGGATGCCCAGGTCATGCGCGCGGGCGGCAGCGTTGAAGCGATCGAGCGCTTCGCGACCTCCGCGAGACGGGTCGACAAGTGCATGGTCGACGACGTCGTAGCCGTGGTCCGACCCCGCTGCGGCCCGAAGCAATGGCGACAGGTATGCCCAGTCCGCGCCGAGCTCGGCGAGATAGTCGACGAGGCTCGCTGCGGCATCCAGGTCGAACGATTCTCGAATCTGCAGTCGGTAGGTTGAGCTCGGCAGCCGCATGCCTACGCCTTACCCGGCTTGTCCGGGAAGATGATGTGCCCTTCGATGGGCTCAGGGACCGTGTTCGGATCCGGAGTCGACGGGACGGGAACCGGGGGAGCGGTCGGCGCGAGTGACGCGGCCACCGAGTGGTCGGCATCCGCTTCGGCTTTGGTCGGCGTGTGGGCGCGCAGCACCAGGACCGCCTTGCCCTCGACGGGTATCGACGAGCCCGCTGCCCGCGGATGCGAGTCGGCCTGCTCGCCGACGGTGTCGACGACGATCTCCCAGAACTGCGAGTACTCGTCTGGTGGGATCAGAAAGTTGACGGTGTCATCGCCGGCGTTGAAGAGCACGAGGAAGTTCTTGTCAGTGATGGCTTCGCCGCGGGGTCCACGTCCATGAATGCCATTGCCATTCAGGAAGACCGCGATCGCGCGGCCAAAACCGGAGTCCCAGTCGGTCGGTGACATGACGGCGGCATCCGGCTGTAGCCACACGATGTCGGGCAAGGGTTCGCCCTTGCCGCGCACGACCGGTCGGCCGTCGAAGAAACGCGAGCGTCGGAACGTGGGATGCTCCTTGCGCAGTCGAACGAGCGCCGCGGTGAAGTCGATGAGACCCTGGTCGGCGGTGTCCCAGTGCACCCACGAGAGGGCGGAGTCCTGGGCGTAGGTGTTGTTGTTGCCGTCCTGGGTGCGGCCGAGCTCGTCGCCGTGCAGCACCATTGGCACGCCCTGCGACAGCAGCAGTGTCGACAGGAAGTTGCGCTGCTGGCGCGCGCGAAGGGTGTTGATTGCGGGGTCATCCGTGGGGCCCTCGACGCCCAGGTTGTTCGACCGGTTGTCGTTGGTGCCGTCGTTGCCGTTCTCGCCGTTGGCCTCGTTGTGCTTCTCGTTGTAAGAGACGAGGTCACGCAGCGTGAATCCATCGTGCGCGGTGACGAAGTTGATGGATGCGACCGGTCGACGCCCGTCGTGCTCGTACAGGTCGGCGGAACCGGTGAGTCGCGACGCGAACTCGCCGAGAGTGGATGGCTCGCCGCGCCAGAAGTCGCGGACGGTGTCGCGGTATTGGCCGTTCCACTCGGTCCACAGCGGTGGGAAGTTGCCCACCTGGTAGCCACCGGGGCCGACATCCCATGGCTCGGCGATGAGTTTCACCTGGGAGACGATCGGGTCCTGCTGCACAAGCTCGAAGAATGCCGCAAGACGGTCGACGTCGTAGAACTCGCGCGCGAGTGCTGCCGCAAGGTCGAAGCGGAACCCGTCGACGTGCATCTCGGTGACCCAGTAGCGCAGGCTGTCCATGATCATCTGCAGGGAGTGCGGATTGCTGACGTTGAGGGAGTTTCCCGTGCCGGTGTAGTCCATGTAGAACTCGGGAGTCGCATCCACCAGCCGGTAATACGCCGCGTTGTCGATGCCCTTGAACGAGAGAGTGGGGCCGAGCTGGTTGCCCTCGGCGGTGTGGTTGTAGACGACATCCAGAATCACCTCAATGCCGGCCTCGTGCATGGCACGCACCACACCCTTGAACTCCTGAACCTGCTGGCCGAGGTCGCCGGTTGACGAGTATTCGTTGTGAGGGGCGAAGAACCCGATGGTGTTGTAGCCCCAGTAGTTGGTGAGCCCCTTCTCCTGCAGCGTCGAATCGTTGACGAACTGGTGCACCGGCATGAGCTCGATCGCCGTGACGCCTAGCTTCTTCAGGTGATCAATGATCACCGGGTGGGCGAGCGCCCCATACTTGCCGCGCAGGTTTTCTGGCACACCCGGGTGCAGTTCGGTGAGTCCCTTGACGTGCGCCTCGTAGATGACGCTCTCGGCATACGGAATGTTCGGGGCGCGATCGCCCGCCCAGTCGAAGAACGGGTTGATGACGACGCCGTGCATCATGTGCAGGGCCGAGTCGTCATTGTTCTCGGAGTCCGGGTCGCCGAAGTTATAGGCGAACAGCGCCTGGTCCCAGTCGATCTGACCGCAGGTAGCTTTCGCGTAGGGGTCGAGCAGAAGCTTCGACGGGTTGAACCGCTTACCCGACTTCGGGTCGTACTCGCCGTGCACGCGGTAGCCATAGCGCTGTCCGGGCTGGATGGTCGGCAGGTAGGCGTGCCAGACGTAGGCATCCACCTCGGTCAGTTCGACCCGGGTCTCCGTGAGGTCGGGACTGAACAGGCACAGCTCAACCTTCTCGGCCGCCTCGCTGTAGAGCGCAAAGTTGGTGCCGTTGCCGTCGAAGGTTGCACCGAGTGGATACGCGGTACCTGGCCAGCTGTTCATCGATCCCCTTTTGGAAGTGTGCCTCCACAGTATCTTTTAGTGTGACCTCCAGTTATGTGTTGCTGTTGCGGGGCATCAATGTGAACCCGACTACGAAGGTGGCGATGGCCGACCTGCGATCGCTCCTCGGCGCACTGGGCTACGAGGATGTGCGCACCCTTCTGCAGAGCGGCAACGTGCTGCTGTCGTCGCCGAAGCGTCCTGCAGTTGAGCCGATCGAGTCGGCGATCGCAGCAGAGACCGGCGTTCGCTCGAAGGTTGTCGTTTTGTCGCTTGCGGAGTTCACGTCGATCGCAGATGCGAACCCACTTCTCGATGTCAGCGATGACCTGTCGAAGATGGTCATCACGTTTCTGAGTGACGACATCGTGCCGAGCGTTCTCGAGCGCCCATCCGATGCCGACCTTGCCCCGGAGCGACTCGTGATCACGAAGCGTGCCGTCTACCAGTGGTGCCCGGCGGGCATCCTGCAGTCGCAACTGAAGCCAGCCTGGTGGCGCCAGTTCGGCCCGGTCGCCACCACCCGCAACGTGCGAACCGTGAACCGCATCCTCGCCGCCGCCGGTTAGGCGCGGGTCAGCGCGACCAGGATGCCGGTCTCTGGGCTGAGGATGGGCATCGCCAGGCCAACCTCCGACAGGAAGAGGCCCGTGGCGGATGCGCCGTCGAGCCACTCGACGTTGCCGTGATCTATGAACGGGTTAGTCAGTGTCGGGAAGATGCGTTCGATCCGATACGTCGCCTCCGGGTCGAGACCCGGCAGCGCAATGCGTCCGGGCAGCTCGTCGAAGGATGTCGCGACACAGACGAATGCGAACAGCGCCGCCGACGCATCCTGCGCAACCGAACCGGTCAGCAGGTATGCGGGGTCCGCGATGTCGCCGTGTACGGCAACACCGGAGTGGATGAGCGGTCGGTACTGCTTATAGATCGCGACCGCCTGCTTCAGCTCGTCGAGGGTCTCACCCTCGATCTCACGCACGTCCCACTCCATGCCGAAGTGGCCGAACATCGCGGTGATAGCGCGGAAGGCCAGGGTGTGAGTGCGCCCCGTCGTGTGCGCGGTGGTCGGCCCGACGTGCGTACCGACGAGCTCGGGCGGCAGGATTGCCTGGGTCCAGCGCTGGATGGTTTGCCGCTCGAGTGCGTCGTTGCAGTCAGACGCCCAGACCCGGTCGGTGCGCTCGAGAATTCCGAGGTCGACGCGAGCGCCACCCGACGAGCAACTCTCGATCTCAACGGTCGGATGCGCGAGCCGGAGCTCGTCGAACAGGCGGTACGCCGCGAGCGTCTGGGCGGAGGCGGATGGCGCTCCATCGTGACCCATCTCTGTGAGGTCACGGTTCTGATCCCACTTCAGGTAGGAGATGTTGTTGTCGCGCAGCAGGGCGTCGATCCGGTCATAAATGTATTTCCAGGCATCCGGGTTGACCAGGTCGAGCACCTGCTGGTGTCGCCACTCCGCAGGAATCACTCCGTCACCCGGACCGCTGATCCAATCCGGATGGGCTCGAATCACATCGGAATCCTCATTGACCATCTCGGGCTCTACCCAGAGTCCAAACTGCATTCCGCGTGAGGTCACTGCGTCGATCAGTGGCGCGAGGCCATTCGGCCACACCGCTGGATCGACTTCCCAGTCGCCCAATCCGGCCAGGTCATTGCGGCGATGCATGAACCAGCCGTCATCCAGCACGAAGCGTTCGACCCCGATTTGCTTCGCGCGTTCTGCCAGCTCGACCAACTGGTCGAGGCGATGGTCAAAGTAGACGGCCTCCCAGGTGTTCAGGACGACAGGCCGTGGGGACGTGGGATGCCCGTCGCGCCCCCGCATCCACGCGTGGAAAGTTGCCGTAATGCCGTCGAGCCCGGTCGATGAGAACGCCGCGTAAGTCCAAGGCGTTGTGTAGCTTTTACCCGCGCCGAGAACGAGCTCCCCGGGCGCGAAGAGCTCTCCCGATCCGAGAAGTGCCGGGCCAGTCGCCGTCTTCTCGACGTAGGTCTCGCGGTTGCCGCTGTAGCCAAAATGAGTTGCCCACACCCTGCCGGTTCGGTTCGTGAAACCCGGGGTCCCGACCGCCGTGAAAAGCGATGAGTCGTGACCCGTGCGCCCGTGGCGATACTCGCGCAGCCACGTGCCCTGACGAATGCGCTGGCGCTGTGGATGCTGCTCCCGGATCCACCGACCGGTGAGGTCAAGTATTTCGGCAGCCCCCGTGCCGACCGGAAGTACCGAGCGCAGAGCATCCACCGAGTAGTCGCTCTCGCCGATGTTGGTCAGGACGCTCCGGAGCCGCAACATCCCCTCGCCTGTGAGGGAGAGTTCGACAACGAGGCGCAGTCCGGCCGCTGCATCCTCGAGCGTCAATTCTGCACCGGATTCACCGACCTTTCGCGAGCCCGTTGTGCGCAGTCGCGGTGAGAAGGCGGCGCCCCCCGGGCGGTGGCCCTCAAGCGCCGGGCGGCCGCGCCATCCACTGGAACTCTGTGGAACGAGCTCCTGGCGCTGCGGGAGGTCATTGTTCGAATGGGGAACCGGAAAAGTCGACAGCGTCGAGTCGGGTGCATCAGGCCCGAGGTCCGCACCCCAGTGGACCACGGTCGGGATCGAGTTGGACAGGTCAATAACCAGCGCAGAGCCGTGCCCGCGCAGAACTAGGGAGGACATCAAGAAACTTTCGTTGCGGTCGATCTACTGGGAGCCGACGTCTATTATGAGCCGGTGCGGACGGCCTGAGCCAGTCGTGGTGCCTGAACGGCGGCGATGCGTACCTGTGGAATGTGCTCGGACATTACCGCGTGCGCGCTGGGCGAGACGCCGTCGTCGGTGACGAGAGCGTGCACCTCAGACAGCGGCGTAATCGTATTCATGCCGACCGTGCCCCACTTGGTGTGGTCGGCCAGTACGACAACCCGGCGAGCGGTGGACGCGAAGACTCGATTGGTTTCGGCCTCGAGGAGGTTCGGCGTCGTGAACCCGGCGCGTTCATCCATGCCGTGGACACCGAGAAACAGGGTGTCGAGGTGAAACTGGCGCAGGGAGTTGATGGCAATCGGCCCGACCAGTGCGTCTGACGGGGTGCGCTCGCCGCCGGTCAGCACGACCGTGGTGCGCTCGCCCGTCGAGTTCGTGTGCGCGCGATAGAAGACCTCGGCGATCTGCACCGAGTTGGTGACGATCTTGAGGCCTGGTCGCTGGCTCAGCAGTTTGGCGAGCGCCCACGTCGTCGTGCCAGCGCTCAGGCCGATAGCCGAACCGGGGCTGACAAAGGAGAGCGCTTCGCGAGCGATGGTGGCCTTCTCCGACTCCTCACGGATCGACTTCTTCTCGAAGCCTGGCTCGTCGGTACTCAGGGAACCCGGGAACGCAGCGCCGCCGTGCACCTTCTGCAGGAGGCCCAGGTCGGCCAGCGCGTTGATATCGCGCCGAATCGTCATTTCCGAGACGCCGAACTGGTCGGCCATGTCGGAGACAGTAACGACACCGTCCCGCCGAATGTTGGCGACGATCAATGATTGCCGAGCTGCAGCGAGCATCTCCTTAACCCTTGCTTGCGCCGAGGGTGAGTCCAGCAACGAATTGCCGCTGCAAGACGAGGTAGATCACGAGGGTCGGGATGACCGTGATGACTGCACCGGCCGCAATCAGGTTGTAGTCCGTGAGGAATTGCCCCTGGAGATTCTTGATCGCGGTCGTGATCGGAAGGCGGTCGCCCGACTGGATGAAGAGCAGTGGCCAGAAGAAGTCGTTGTAAATCCAGATCACCTCGAGAGTGCCGAGCGCGGCCAGCGCGGGGCGCGTCAAGGGCAGGATGATCGAGATGTACTGGCGCCACACGCCGGCGCCATCCACAAACGCCGCCTCGGTGAGGTCGTGCGGCAGTGCCTTCATGTAGTTGGACAGCACAAAGGTGCAGAACCCGATCTGGAACGCCGTGTCGACGATGATCACCGCGGTGTAGGTGTTCAGCAGAGAGCCGGAGTCGCTGATGCTGTAGGGCAGGGTGAAGTTCTTGAACATCTCGAACAGCGGCGCCGCCAGCACCTGTGGAGGCAGCAGGTTGCCCGCCGTGAACATGATGAGCAGTGTGACGTTGAACTTCCAGGTGAAGCGGCTCACCGCGAAGGCCATCATCGAGGCGAGAAACAGGGTCAGGATGACCGTGGGAACGGTGATCAGTACCGAGTTCCACAGGTAGGTGAGGTCTCCACCTTGAATGAACGCTGTCACGAAGTTGTCGAAGTTGAAGTGTCCGCCGAGGCTGAAGTAGCCGTACTTGTTCGTGTCGGCGAACGGACGCAGTGCGGTGAAAAGTGACCAGCCGAGTGGAACCAGCCAGACGACCGCCATGACGGTGAGGAACAGGTAGGTGCCCCAGTACGACTTCTTTCCGGAGGTGCGGCGCCGCTTCGGGGGCGGCGGATCCTGAACCGTGAGCGACAATTCGCGGAGTGTGGTGGTCATTGTCTCGCGTCCTTCGAAAATGTGCGGCTCAGGTAAATGATGATCGGCACGAGCGAGATGACCAGCAGGATTACTGCGAGCGCAGAGCCCACACCGATGACCTGACCCTCGCCAACGAGGTTTTGGATGACGAGGGCGCTGATGAGTTCAAGCCCATTAGTACCGCGGTTGATCACGTAGACCACGTCGAACGCTCGGAGTGATTCGATGAGCGTGATCACAACGATGACGATGTTGATTGGCCGCATGACCGGAAAGACGATGCGGAAGAAGACCTGCCGTGCGTTTGCACCATCGATGGATGCGGCCTCGCGAAGCGACGGGTCGACACCCTTCAGCCCAGCCAGGTAAAGAACCATCACGTAGCCGGCGTGACGCCACGTCGCCGCGACCATGGCAGCCCAGATGTTGACGTTCGAGTCACCGAGCCAATCCACCGCACGCGGCGTACCGGCCGTTCCGAGCAAAAAGTTGAGGAGTCCCGCGTTCTGTGAGTAGAACAGCTGCCAAATGATGCCGATGAGGGCAAGCGAGAGCATCACAGGAACAAAGAAGATGCTCTGGTAGATCCGGGAGCCACGTAG
The DNA here is from genome assembly GCA_017882805.1 of Glaciihabitans sp. Taxonomy (GTDB): domain Bacteria; phylum Actinomycetota; class Actinomycetes; order Actinomycetales; family Microbacteriaceae; genus Galbitalea. The sequence goes on from JADGOT010000132.1 coordinate 12,299, forward strand.
TGGCTGGTCAAGGAGTACTGCGAGCAGCAAACCCAGGGGAGTGGCGATGAAGCCGAGAAAAACGAGCCAGAGGACGTTGTGCTCGAGTGCCGGCCAAAATGGCGGGTAGTCGCGGAACACATAGGTGTAGTTACTGATTCCGGCGGGACGGATATCCGAGAAGGCGATGCCGTTCCATCGAACGAACGACAAACCGACCGAGAGTACGGTCGGAATCCAGATGAAGAGGAGCTGGATGATCGTGGGGATGCCGACCATCACGGCAAGAACGATCTTGTCGCGTCTGGTCAGAAGGGCGCTGCGACGACGTCGGCCAGTTCGGCCGGGGCGCGTTTGCACCCCGGCCGAAGCGACCACGTCACCACGAGTGGTGGCGGTCATATTA
>JADGOT010000133.1 GCA_017882805.1 Glaciihabitans sp.
CCGCTCGACCGTGCTGGGCCGACCCTGACCGTGATCCCGTCGGCAGCCCCGACGAGGATGGGCGCCGCCGAACGCGCTGCGATCACAGATGCCGTTTCGCGCGTCATCACAGACGGCCCCTGGATTCTCGGCCCCGTCGTCGAGCAGTTCGAGAGCGAGTTCGGCACCTACCTCGGAGGCCCAAACGTGGTCGGCGTCGGAAACGGCACAGATGCACTTGCGATCGCCTTCGCCGTGCTCGACCTTCCGCCGGGAGCTGGCGTGCTGGTCGCCGCGAATGAGGGCGGCTACGCGGCGTCGGCGCTGAGGCTCGCGGGGCTCGCGCCCGTGGTCATGGACGTCGACGACGCCACCATGCTGCCGAGTGTCGAGACGGCCGAGGCCGCGATGCGAACGGATGTCGCCGCAGTCGTCATCACACACTTACATGGCGAGGCCACCGACATCCGCCCACTCGACGCCTGGCGCACGCAGCGCGGACTCCGAATGTTGGAGGACTGCGCCCAGGCCCACGGTGCGCGGCGCGACGGGGTTCACGTAGGACGGTTGGGGGATGCCGCGACCTTCAGCTTCTATCCCACGAAGAACCTCGGCGCGATCGGCGATGGGGGCGCTGTGCTCTTCGCGGATGATGCGCATGCCGCCCGGGCGCGCGCCCTGCGCGAGTATGGCTGGGGCACCCGTTTTCGCATCGAGGTCGCCGGTGGACGGAACTCGCGACTCGACCCGCTGCAGGCCGCGGTTTTGACTGCCCGACTCCCGTTCCTCGATGCCCGCAACGAACGTCGAAGGGCGATCTCGGCGCGATACCGAGACGCCATCGCGACCTCCGGGGCACGGATGCACGGCGACGCCGAAACCACGGTCGCGCACCACGCTGTGGTGCTGACGGATGCGCGGGATGAGCTGGCGACGTTTCTCGCGGACCGCGACATCCTGACCTCGATCCACTACCCATACCTGCTCGGGGAGATGCCTGGCCTGCGCCTGGGACTGGGCGTGCCGGTGCCGGCGGCAGCTGGGCTGCGCGATCGTGTCCTGTCGCTTCCGTGTTATCCGGAGCTCGCCGACGACGAGGTCGGGCGAGTGGTCAACGCGCTGGAGGAGTGGAGCGATGCCTGAGCGCATGGAAGTCCCCACGTTCGTAGACGCACGAGGGACGCTCGTCGTGATTGAATTCGACGAGGTGCCTTTTACAGTGCGTCGCATGTTCGCCGTCACTGGACCGGAGCACGGCGCGACGCGCGGCGCGACGCGCGGCAATCATCGAGTGAACTGCAGCGAACTCATCGTGCTCGTCAGTGGAAGCGTCACGATCCGCGTTGGCGGTGACGGGGATTCTCTCGATCCGGGAATCTTCCTCGAGACGCCCGGGGCAGCACTGAAGGTGCCCGAGGGAGCTTTTCTGCAATATGACCTGCCCGACGCCGGGTCGTCGATCGTCGTTCTCGCGGAGCGGCCCTACGCAGAAGCGGAGCCAGCGTCATGACCGTACGCGCCTCGATCATCATTCCCACGCACAACCGTGCGGAGACCCTGCGGCTCGCGGTGCGGAGCGCGCTCGCGCAGTCCGTTACCGAACTGGAGGTGCTCATCGTCGGGGACGGCGTAAGCGAGAGCGTGCGTTCCGAGGCGCTCGCCCTCTGTGCCGCGGATCCGCGAATTCGATTCTTTGACCATGAGAAGGGTCCGCACCACGGCGAGATCTATCGCCACGATGCCGTGATGGATGCCTGCAGCGACGCCATCTTCTACCTCTGCGACGACGACTTGCTATTGAAAGACCACGTCGCCGATCTCCTCGACCTGCTCAAGCACAACAACTTCGTTCAGAGCCTCAACGGATCGATTAAGCCCTCCGGCGCGATGGACTTCTATGCGGCCGACCTCTCCCGCCCCGAGACGATCCTGTGGCATCTGCGCGACGACATCCGATTCAACGCCGTAAGCATCACCGGTACCGCACACTCCCGGGCGTTCTACCTGCAGGTCGACGACCCGTGGTCGACCACACCAGCCGGATATTGGCCGGATCACCACCAGTGGCGCAAGTTCTTTCGGCACCCGAACTTGTTGGCCGCGACCTCAGCCAGAATGACGGCCCTGCAGTTTCCCACGACCGAGGACGGCCGTGAAACGTGGACCGAGGGTGAGCGTCTCACCGAGCTGCGCAGGTGGGCGAATGTCGTGGCGGCCCCCGACGCGCAGGAACGCATCGATGCGCTCGTCGCGGGGTCGATGTGGAGCAGGATCGAGCGCGACAGCCAGGGGGTCGCCGAGTTGCACCTCGAAATCGCAAGGTTTGGCCAGGAGAACGCGAGTCTGGGTCAGGAGGTCGAGAGGTTGTCGGATGTCGCCCAGCTCGCGACGACCCAAGCCGAGCAGTCCCGCGGACGGCTGGATGAAACCCTACGCACCCTGTCATGGCGGATCACCAAGCCACTCCGGTCGGTTCGCAGGCTCCTGCCTCGGTGAAGATCGCGGGTGGCCAGCATGGTCATGCTTCCAATGCCCACTCGTCCTCCACAGGAGCCCGCTTCGGTTGAGGCACCGCGCAAGTCTTCGGCCGAGTGGAACTCAGCGGGAGCAGTGAGCCCTCGAGGGCAAGGGTAGGTACTAAATGAGTTTGGCGGCCCTCCCGGAAGGAGGACCGCCACCCCGCAGGCCTGTGACCTGCACTTATGGTGCGCCGTGAGGGAATTGAACCCCCAACCCGCTGATTAAGAGTCAGCTGCTCTGCCAATTGAGCTAACG
>JADGOT010000134.1 GCA_017882805.1 Glaciihabitans sp.
CGACGGACCGAGTCCGGAAGCGGTTCGCCGCGCCGCCCAACTCAACCAGCTTCCCGTCGACTCCATCACGAGGGTCACCGTTCTCGACCCGTACTTCTACAGCTAGGTCCACAACCAGACTCCAGACCTCCCGGAGGCAACGCAATGAAGATCACGAAGCACCCGAAACTGTTCGCCGGTTTAGCCGCAGTGGTGGCGATCGGAACGCTCTCGACGGTCGGTGTCGCCGCCGCCGCAGCCGGCCCCCGACACGACGCAATCCGCCCGGTCCGCGTCGCAACGCGCGGGTTCCACCACGTCGACGCAGTCGTGAAGGCAGGGTACGCGCAGTTCACCGACGTGAACGGCGTCACATGCATCGACGGCCCCGCCGGCGAAGGAAACATGGGAATCCACTACGTCAACGGTGACCTCGTCGGCGACGGCAAGATCGACGCGGAGCACCCCGAAGCCGTGCTCTACGAAAAGACGAAGGCCGGTGGCCTGAAGCTCACCGCGGTCGAGTACATCGTGCTCGCCTCGCAGTGGACCGGTTCCCAAGCACCCGAACTTTTCGGGCACTCGTTCATGCTCATCACCGCACCGAACCGCTTCGGCCTCCCCGACTTCTACGCGCTCCACGCGTGGATCTGGAAGGACAACCCCAGCGGCAAATTCTTCCCCTGGAACCCGACCGTGCACTGCCCCACGGCCAGCTAAGAAGCGTGCCAAGAACACCGACAACCATCGCAAAGGTTGCGGGCTCGGCTCACCGCCGAGCCCGCAACCCGCGCGAACACGCGAGCTTCGGGGACACTCCCCCGGAGGCCGACGCCTCGCACACGGTCGAAGAACTGATCACGCGAAACTCCCGCGACTACACGATCGCCATCGACCCGACGTGATCTCTGCGCCAGCGCATGCGGACGCTCGCCGAGCCAACCCGGGAAAAGGACTGCGGCCCGTCGTGCATCCCCAGATCTGAGCGCGAAATCTCCAACCCCGCGCCAACCCCGCGACCGTCGTCGTTCGGCAGAGTTCGCCGACGTCCGCGAAAGGCGTCTGACCGGCCACGATGGTTCAACACAGTTCACCTGAGTTCGTGTCGGGCGTACTTCCAAGCTGGTCATGCGGGTTCGATTCCCGTCACCCGCTCTCCCACGAAGCCCCTGCTCACGCAGGGGTTTCTGCGTTCAACGGGATCCTCAATAGGCTGCGTTGAGGTCTCTCGTGCCCTCCACGTGCCCTATTGAGGTGGCGATGCCGGCGGACAACGAGAGCGGCGAGGGCGCCTTCGGGCTCGGCCAAGAGATGGCCGACGCCGTCGCGCGCGAACAGTCGCACCGGACCGCGTGGTCGGGTGGCAGCTCTCCCCTCTCCGACCTGCGCTACCAGTCGGGTGAGGGCGATCTTCTGCGGCTGAGGCCGGCAGCAGCAGACGCCGCGATTGAACTCGTACTTGAAGAGGCAATCAGCTCGGATGAAGCGCAGCTGGCAGAACTTCGCGGCGCTCTCACGACCGATGATTTCTATACCCTCATCACGTTCACGCGTCGCTCGATCGTTCGCGCGCTCAGAGGAGAGACGCCTGCTCTCATCGGTAGGGCTCTGGTCGGGCTGATGTTGGTCGACCCCGAGCGGTTGGACGCACGCGACATCTCGTGGGCAATGGCCCTCGCGGCCTGGGCGATCGAACGTCTCGGCTCGTCGAGAGAAGACCTTCTCCGCGACGCTCGCAGAGTTGGTCCGGCTGCTGCAATCGACGCGCTCACCCAATTCCTCGACCAGAAGCTCGATCTCCGTGACTGGGGCTTCGTCGAGGTTTCGACCCCGTCCGGAGCTGGGCTGGCTGAGTGTGGGCTCGCCATGTACGAACCGACGATCGACCTTGTCGAGGTTGCGTTTCGTATCGCCGACGCCATCGAGGAAGACCGTTACGAGCCCGCGTCGCTCACACTTGCGAGCGATCTTCCGATGGTTTGGTTTCGCGATGCGGATCGGCAGCGCACTCAAGACTCGATCGCACGCGTTCGAGCGACGATCTCGATCCGAAGCCAACCCCGACCCGAAGCCCATGAGCACCCATCGACGCAGATGTTGCTCATGTTCGTATCCGAGTGCGCGAGCGGCGTCGATGCCGAATGGTTGGCGCGCTCAGCGAGCGACGCGGCCGGCGAGTCGCATCATTCAGCCGTCGCCCGTCGTGGTCGGCTCGTTGCCACGTTGATCGCCAGGTCCGTCGTCACCGGAGTGACCAGCGTGGAGACCGCCGAATCGATCACTCGGTTTGAGCGGGCACTCGGCGCATCGCTCGATGCTGTTTCGATGTCGGATGAGCACTCGACCGCGAGAGTGGATGAGCGCTGGCGGCCCTGGCGGCGCCGAGGGCACAAGTAGGCGCACAGCCGCCGGTCTACGCACTCAAGAGTTGCTGGACCCTCTGATGCGAGATGCCGAGAATTTCGGCGGTGTCACGACGACTCAACCCCATCTTCGCCAACCGGCGGGCGGCCGACACTGTGGCCTCGCTCGCGGCTCGGGACGCGTCCGTAGACGCGCGGCGCGCATCGTTGACGAGTGAAGCGAGCTCGGTGATGCGCTCCGGCCACCGGAGCTCGAGAGCGAAATCCGCCGGGTCTCGGTCCAGCCAAGCGGCGAGAGCTTGCTCGATGCGTTCGCCCGCCTGGCGAAGGGTGCGGCCGTAGGTGTGGCACTCGGGGATGGCTTTGACGTGCACGAGCCACGCATCGCTCTCGGAGTCGCGTTCGTACACCGCGACGTAGCTCTTGGCCTTCGTCATCGCAACCATCCTTCGCCGAGGCATCGTGCCAGCAACCGTTCGATGCTTCTGAGCGTGCCCACCGGGAGGTCCTGGCCTCGATGCACCGGAATCACCGTCTGACATCCTCCCCGACACCGCACGATGACGTGCGAGCCTCGCTGTCGCACCTGTTCGCAACCGAGGCGCTCGACCTTCCGAAGGACTTCTCGCCCCGTCAATCGTCTATCTTCCTAGACATTTTAGCAGGAACCGCTTCGATCAGACGCCCGCGAGTCACAGAACCGGGAGTTGCCAGTTCGTATTACGAACCAATAGAGTTCGTAATACGACTAGGAAACAGTTCTTCATGCCGGGCGAATTGCCGCTGGTGCTGCTCGAGCTCCTCTCCGAGCGATCCCAGAGCGGCTACGAGCTGCTCGGCGAGCTCGAGCGACGCTTCGCGCCCAATTACCGCCCGTCCCCCGGCAGCGTCTACCCGGCCCTGACCGCGCTGCGCGCCGAGCGGCTCGTCGGGCAGGCGCCCGGTCGTGGCACAGCCACGTATCGGGTGACGGCCCTCGGTCACCGCCTGCTGGAAAGTCAGCGAGAGGTGTTGCAACGGATCGAGGATCGAACCAGCACGGTGCTCGAGTCGGACGCCTCGTTGCAGGCAGCCCTCGCCCG
>JADGOT010000135.1 GCA_017882805.1 Glaciihabitans sp.
AGCACAGCCTGTAGCCACGAGTAACTCTGCGCAACACGCTTCGACATTCGCCGCGACGTGCAGCAGGCTTGGGTCATGAGCACCGCTGAGACGAATCAGTCCGAGGTCGACTGGCTCGAGAAGCTGAGTCCCGAAGAGTACGCGGTGCTGCGCGAAGCCGCGACCGAGCGGCCCTGGACTGGCAAACTGCTGGACGAAAGCCGGGCCGGCCTGTACACGTGCAAAGCCTGCGGAAACGAGCTGTTTGAGTCGGGAACCAAGTTCGATTCGGGATGCGGATGGCCAAGCTTCTACGAGTCCGTGCGGCCGGAGGCGGTGCGCCTCCTTGAAGACACGAGCCTCGGCATCGAACGCACCGAGGTGCGGTGTGCCCGCTGCGACTCGCACCTTGGCCACGTCTTTCCGGACGGTGTCGGCACACCTACCGGTGACCGGTACTGCATGAACTCGCTGGCTCTCAATTTCGACGAGGCCACGGCCGAGGTGCCCACGTCTGAGTAGACGCGCGAGTTCGCCCCCGTTCGGGAGCCACCCGATCGGTGGGCACTTGAACTGGGGCGGGCGGGGGTCAATCGCCCAGCACTAGCCTCGTTACAAGGGTAATTTCCTTGACATTCTGGGCATTTTGCGGGGGCACATCATCACGACCGAATCTCCTACGAGGGCACTCCCTGCTGGCTGGTACACAGATCCCGGGGAGTCCGGTGGCAAGCGCTGGTGGGACGGCGTGAAGTGGACAGAGCATCTGAAGATGCCCGAGAAGGTAGCGGCGCCAACTACCGGCCCGCAGGCAACTCCGTATGGGCTGAGCACCGCTCATCAGCCCGGCTACGTGCCCATGACGAATACGTCGAACTACCCGAGCAGCGTCCCCAGCCGCGTCGTTCCGATCAGCAACAAATCCGCCTGGTTGTCTCTGCTGTTTGGCGCCGTCGCTGTGGGTCTGACTCTCGTTAGCTTCCTGCCTGGATCGCCTGAATTGTGGGTCTCCGGCGCGGGTGTCATCGCTCTGTTGTGGGGAATCCTCGCGATCGCAAATCGCGTGCGTGATCGCGCAACGAATGCGTGGGCGCCCGTTCTCGGCATCCTTCTTGGCATCGGTGCAACCGTCATTGCGGTTTTGGGTGTCCACCCCCTCGCCCTGGTCGACAGCACGGCGTCGCTGGCCAACGCGCCCCGTCCGGTCTCCGCCGAACCCTTTGTCTTCAACGCGAATCCCTTGCTCACTCAGGATGGTGCCGAGGTGCAGAAGGTCGCGACTGTACTGAATGAGACCTATGCGTCGGGAAAATCCACACTGGCGGCGGGCCAGAGCTGGCCCCAGGCTCTTCGGTTCACCGACACTCAGGTTCTGAGCGACACCGGTAAGCCGCTCGCGACAATCGCCAAGGGCCACTACTTCACGTATCTGCTGTCGGCCGACAAGAAGAGCTATACGTTCTCGGTCACCACAGCAGCCCACATCGAGTCAGCGACCTATGACTCGGCGGCGAACCGCTTCACGTTCACATGCCCGTCGACCGACACCACCTGCGTTCCCGCTCGCTAGCCGCTCACTACTGTCGGCGAGCTTCTCTCGGGGACGCTACTGGTTTTCGCTCGTTTGGTTTAACCTCGTGTGCATGTGCCGAAACATCCACACCCTGCATAACTTCGAGCCGGCCGCGAACGATGAGGAAGTGCACGCCGCTGCCCTCCAGTACGTACGCAAGATCAGCGGGTCGACGAATCCGTCCAAGGCGAATGCTGCGGCGTTCGAACATGCCGTTGCGGAGATTGCGCATATCACCGCGCATTTGCTTGAGGATCTGGTAGCCACCACTCCGCCGAAGGACCGCGAGGTCGAGCACGCCAAAGCGCATGCCCGGGCTCAGGCGCGATTCGCTTGAGCCTGATCCGGCTAGCTGTGGTCGCCCTCGCGAACCATGGCCGTTAGTGCCGGGACGATGCCCCGCTGCACCTCACCCTGGACGACAAAGCCGAACCGCTCAAAGAACGCGATATTGCGTGGACTGGTTCCAAAGAGGTACGCGGGCAGGCCGCCGACATCGATGTAGTCGAGGGATGCCCCGAGCAGTTTCGTGCCCAACCCCGTGCACTGCTCACCCTCCGCGACGCCCAGCCACGGAAGATACCAGTGCGGATACGGCGGGTGTGCCGCATCCGCGAATTCCAGCGTGTCGAACAGGTCCGCGTGCTTCTCCGCAGGGACGGTCTCCAACAGCACCCGGCCGAAGCGCTCCGCGTCCATGCGCGACCCGGGCGGAATCCAGAGAGCGACGGCGCTCTCGCTGTCGAGGCGCCACGCAGTGCCGGTCGCGAACGCGCTGTCGGCGGTGGCGGCAACCATCAGCGGAAAGTTCTCGCCGTAGGAGACGTCGTCCGGATACAGCCAGCGGTTCACCGGATCTTCGCGATAGGCCGAGATCAGCGTCACGTACGCGCGATCGGCTTCGGCGACAGGGATTGGCGACAACGGGCGATCGCTCATGTTGGTCAGCATATTCCGGAAGCTGCCGTTGCGCTGGGCGAATAATCTAGCGGGGAGTAGCTGCTGCACCTACAGCTGGGTGACCTTGACCACTCGCCCTGTGCGGTCGTAGGTTGTCCATTCGCCGATCTGCGTTCCCTGGTTGAAATTACCCGAGCGCATCAGACTGCCGTCGGTGCGGTACCACTCCCAGTACCCGTGCATCTCGTCTCCGGCCATGAATCCTCGGGACCACAGCGAACCGTCCCGATGGCGTTTTTCGCACGCTTCTGGTTCCATCGCTTCATTATGCTCCGGGCGTGTGGAGGAACCTCGTTGTAGATTCGGCTCATGGATCTGAACCCCGACGAGTACAAGGACGTTCTCGATCGCGCGACCGCGAGGTCGATGGAGTGGATCGAGTCGATCCCCGATCGCAACGTCAAACCGGCTGCCAACGTAGAGGCGATGAAGAAGGTGTTCGGGCATCCGCTGCAGGATGGGCCGATCGATCCGGTCGAGGTTGTCGATGAACTCGCGACTCTGGCCGAACCCGGCCTGATGGCGATGCCGTCTGGCCGGTTCTTTGGCTGGGTCATCGGCGGGACTCTTCCGGCTGCGCTCGGCGCGGACGTGTTGGTGAGTTCGTGGGACCAGAACGCCGGCATGCGGTACGCCTCTCCGTCGATGGCCGCGATCGAGGAGGTGGCGGGCGAGTGGCTGGTCGACCTGCTCGGCCTCCCTGGCGGTTCTGATGTCGGCTTCACCACCGGCGCGACGATGGCCAACTGGATGGGTTTGGTGGCCGCGCGGGCTTTCGTGCTCGACCAGGCTGGCTGGGACGTCAACACCAAGGGGCTGCAGGGCGCACCCACCGTCACGGTTCTCGCTGGGGCCGAGCGGCACGCATCCGTGGATCTCGCGCTTCGCTACCTCGGGTTTGGGCTGCCCACTGTCGTCGCGGCAGATTCCGAGGGACGCATTCGAGTGGATTCGCTGCGCACCACCCTGGATACGGTGGATGGCCCGGTCATCCTGTGCCTGCAGGCCGGCAACCTGCATTCGGGATCGTTCGACCCGATGCGGGAGGCGATCGCACTGGCACACGAGCACGGCGCGTGGGTGCACGTGGATGGCGCGTTCGGTCTGTGGGCGGCGGCTTCGCCTGTGCTTCGCGCCCAGTTGGACGGCGTCGAGACTGCCGACTCGTGGGCGACGGATGCGCACAAGACGCTGAACGTGCCGTATGACTGTGGTGTCGCGATCATCGCTCGGCCGGGCGCGGCGCGTGCCGCGGTTGGAACTCAGACGAGCTACCTGATCAGGGATGACGCGGGCGCGCCAGACCCCTACGACCTGGTGCCGGAGTTGTCGCGAAGAGCCCGGGGAGTTCCGGTCTGGGCGGCGCTGCGGCAGTTGGGCAAGTCGGGCGTGATCTCGCTGGTCGACGGGTTGGTCGAGAATGCCCGGGCTCTTGCTCGGGGTCTTTCGGAGCTGCCCGACGTCACTGTGTTGAACGATGTCGTTTTCACGCAGGTGTCGCTGTACTTCGGTTCGGACGAGCGCACGCGTGCCGTCACCGCCGCCCTCATCGCGGATGGCGCGGTGTGGATGTCTGGTTCCAAGTGGCAGGGCAAGGACATCCTGCGTATCTCGGTGAGCAACTGGTCGACGGATGCCGACGACGTCGCTTTTTCGATCGAGGCGGTCAAGCGCGCGATCGACTCGACGGCTGCGTGATCGATTGGCAAGGCAACCAGCGTGAGGGTCAAGCCGCTGCGGTGAGAGCTAGTCGGTTGTGGCTGGCGGGCGTCCATGCGGTGTCGTCGAAATGGTCGGCGCGGCTGCGGTAGTACGGCATGCCGTTGATCATCCGGAGTTCGAAGGCTCCCTGGTGGAGGGCGTGGTGGTGGGCGGGGCACAGTAGTACCCCGTTGTTGATGTCGGTGGGCCCGTCGTCGCTGTAGAAGATGACGTGGTGGGCGTGGCAACTCGCGGCCCGGCGTTTACATCCCGGGCTGACACATCGATCGCCGTCGCGGGCGATCATTGCCCGTCGTTGCGCTTCGGTGAAATACCGTTTGAGCAGCCCGTGGAAGAGCGGCTCGCCCCTCTCGCCCACGATCACCGGGTAGAACCCGGACTCACACACCATTTCCTGGACCGTGGAGGCGGGAAATACCTCGTCGGTGCCTTCGAGTATCCCGAATCCGGTGCCGGCCTGGAGGTCGGTGAGGGAAATGATCGCGGTGACGGTGCCAACGGTGCGCAGGTTCGTCGGCCCCTCGCGGGTGGCCTTGAGACCGGCCGTCAGGACGCCTTCGAGAATGTCGGCACGCTTACGCTCCAGCGACCGCGGGTCAACGATTCTTTCCACCTCGCGGCCGTCGGTGATTTCGATGATGCGTTCCGCCCGGGCGAGCTCCTCTTCGCTGAGGAACCGGGGACCGACCTTCGGGTCCATCGAGTCAATGAAGACAGCATCGAGCGCGGCGGACAGTGTCGGCCCGGCCTTGACGTTGTAGTTCTTGATCCCGTTACACTCCCGACCCACCGTGATCTTCTGCCGCTCGAGGATGTCTTCATAACGCGGCTCGATGCCATCGGGGTCGAGGGCGTCACGCCACAGCCGCCCAAAGTCAGCGACCAGATCTGCGCTCTCTGTGGCACCCATCTGGACCAGGGCCAATTCGGCGTCATCCATACGCTCGGGTGTTGCGTCACTACCGTGGGCGGCCTGCTTCAGGCTGGAAAGAATGGTGTGGGCGGTATCGACACCGATCAGCCCGTTGACCAGCGCCTGCGCAACGATCGGGCGCTCCGGTGGCAGAACCTCACCCAGCATCGACTGCCGCGGGCGCACCGCCAACCCAATGCGAACCCGCCGCGACGCCTCCGCCTGCGAGACCAGGGTCACCCGCTCGATGAAGTTGACCGGCTTACGCTCCCCCAACCGCATCGACAAACCCTCGGCACCGAGCTCGTACCGGGAACGCTCCGCAACTTCGCCCGCATCCAACACGCGGGCGGCGTCAACAAAACGACCGACCGCCTCATCCGCCTTGAGGAACGCCACCAGTTCGTCATCGCTCAGTATCGACCGGTCCACGCGCGCAACCCTGCTGAGCAAGGCTTGCGCCTGCTCGAGAAGGTCAAGGGATTCGGTCATATCGCCACTCTGACACACCGAAAAGAAATACGGAATATGCCGGTCAGAATGTGTTTATAACCTCTTTCAACCACCCCTGTGGAGGAGAGGACGACCACCAAAAGCCGGCGCAAACAAGCTCAAGCCGCCCGCCGATCGCGTACCGCCCGCAGCGCATTGAGGATGGTCGCGAGGTCGACCAACTCCTGAATTCCCGCGCCAATCGCCGCCGGGATGAATCCGAACGCGGCGACAATCATGAGTCCCAGGCTGAGCGCGATACCAATCCAGATGCTCTGCAGGGCGATCCGCACGGTGTCTCTGCCGATATCAACCGCTCGAACCACGCGGGAGATGTCGTCGACAAGAATGACCGCTGCGGCCGACTCGCTCGCAGCCGTCGCGCCCTTGGCACCCATGGCAATCCCGACCTCGGCCGCAGCGAGCACGGGTGCGTCGTTGACACCGTCGCCGACCATCAGCACGGGGCGATCCGTGAGCTGGAGCACCGCATTGACCTTGTCGACGGGGAGACAGTCGGCGCGCACACTCGTTATCCCCACACTGTTGGCGACGTGCTGTGCGGTCGCCGCTGCGTCTCCGGTGAGCATCACGACATCCCGCATGCCGCGAGCGCGCAGCGCCTTGACGGTCTCGGCCGCGTTCTCGCGAACCGGGTCGGACGCCACGATCACGCCGGCGTATCGACCATCCACTGCGACGTAGATCGCGAGTTCGCCGCCCTCGATCTTCTGCTGCGGGGTCTTCGCGTCGGACTCGCGCACGAATGCCAGAGTTCCCAAGCGCACCTGCTTGCCGTCGGCGGTGGCGCTGATTCCGCGCGCCTCGCTCTCGGATGAGTCAGTCACCTCGAGAAGCGCAACTTTGCGTCGGCCCGCCTCCGCGACGATCGAACTCGCGAGCACATGTGACGAGTACTTCTCGCACGAGGCCGCGAGGGCCAGAACGGTGGTCTCATCGAATGGCGCTTGGGCGGCGATCCGGGAGACGGTCGGCGTGCCGTGCGTGAGCGTTCCGGTCTTGTCGAAGACGGCGGTGCGGATGCGCGCGAGCGATTCGAGCACTCCCCCGCCTTTGACGATGACGCCGTTGCGGGCGGCTCGGCTCATGCCGCCCATGAACGCGACCGGTGCCGCGAGCAGAAGTGGGCAGGGGGTCGCGAGCACGAGAACCTCGGCGAAGCGCACCGGGTCGCCAGCAACGATCCAGGCTCCGATGCCGAGCGCGAGCGATACAGCGGTGAACGGGATCGCGTAGCGGTCGGCGAGCCGCACGACCGGGGCACGGTTTTTCTGCGCAGCGGCAACCAGGGCGATGATCCCCTGAAACTGGCTGTTGGCGGCTGTGGCCGTTGCCGTGATGGTTGCCGCGCTCAGGCCGTTGATCGATCCGCTGAGCACCACGTCGCCCTCGACCCGCTCGACGGGCATGCTTTCGCCGGTGAGGGATGACTCGTCGAAGCTGGCGCTCTTGGATTCGAGCATGCCGTCGATCGGAACGACCTCACCGGACCGAACCAGCACCCGGTTGCCGACCACTACATCCGCTGCCGCGATCTCCGTGACCTTGTCCGTGCCCGGCTCGAGCAGGTGGGCAACCTGGGGTTCACGCGCGAGGAGGGCGCTCAGGTCGCGTCGGGCTTTGGAGTCGGCGAAGTCTTCGAGCGCTTTGCCGCCCGACACCATCAGCACGATGATCATGCTGGCCAGATATTCGCCGACGACCACAGTCGCCACGATGGCGATGACCGCGAGGATGTCGATGCCCAGCCTGCCGTGCAGCATGTCCTTCACCATGCCGACGGCGACCACAACAGCGATCGCGAGCGCAAATGCACTGAAGAGGAGTTGCACGACGAGGTGCGGGGTGGTGAACCAGAGGATGGCGCCGGCCGCGCCAACGACCACTGTCAGCGACACGATGCGGTACTTCACCGCGAGGCGGAGAATGGGACTCGACTTCACGGCACTCGTCTCTTCTGAACAGGGGATCCCGGTTACGACTCTGGGCCATGGCAACGCAAAACAACAGGGTCAGAAGTCCTAGTGAGCTTACGGGTCGACCGCTTCAGCGTGCGTCCAGCCTCGAATCTCCGCCGTCAGTTTGGGGCAAGTACCGTCAGCGAACGAGGTGGTTCGCGTGCGCGAGCGCCACGAGTTGCAGCCGCGAGGTGAGCTCCATCTTCGACAGGATGCTCGAGATGTGACTCTTAACGGTCGACTCCGAGACGAATGCCTGCGCCGCGATCTCGGCCGTGCTGAGTCCGCGCGCGGCGAGCAGGAAGATCTCCTTTGCGCGACCGGAGAGCTTCTCGAGCGCTTCATCGTTAGGCACGGGCGTCGACGCTGTCTTCACGTCGAACAGTCGCGGCGGTGGACTCGCTGGAGCGATCACGGACTTTCCGGAGTGCACCGCCCTAATCGCCGCGAGCAGAAACTCGGGCGTCGCATCCTTCATGAGAAAGCCGCTCGCGCCCGCGTTGATCGCGCCGATGACGGCGACGTCGCGCTGGTGGGTCGTCAGCACGATGACCCGCGGTGCGCCCTCGGCAGCCCGGATGCGCTGGGTCGCGGTGATCCCGTCGGCTTTCGGCATCCTGATGTCCATCAGTACGACATCCGGATGCTCGCGCTCGACGAGTTCGAGAACCTGCTCGCCGTCGTAGGCGCCGCCGACGAACTCGAGGTCATCTTGGGAGCGAATCAGCATTTCGATACCCGAGCAGAAGAGCACCTGGTCGTCTGCGATGGCGACGCGAATCGGGTGGGTCATGCGGACGCGACCCGATGGTCGAGGTCGGCGTGCGTGTCTGGGCTTGCCTGCGGGTCTGGCGTGGGCAGCTCGGCGTGAGGCACGAAGGCT